>NZ_CEYNSH010000032.1:0-34631 GCF_982872775.1 Psychrosphaera sp.
CCAGTTTAGACTCTAGATCTTTTACTTCGGCAAAAGTGTTAGCGTCGGTCAAATCTTTCGCTAGTTGGGTCAAGAAAGAGTTAATGACTTGAGCTTGTTCATTTGATGCTTGTTTTTCTTCATCACGCTGCTTGGATAATCCATTAAAAAACGAGTCGTTAATGCCTCTAAACTTACGCCAAAGTGAATTATCAGCCTTTGGACCAGCAAAACCTAATTGCTTCCATTCGTTTTGTAGTTGCTTGAGCGAAGCGACTTTGTCTGAATTTGAGACTTCTTGTGAACTAACGGTTTGCTCAGCTTTGTCGATAAGCTTTTGTTTGGCCTCTTTATTAGCAAAATGCTCGGCAGTGATTAATGCCTTTATATCTCGGTATAACGCCTGATATTGCTTATTTTGAAATTGGACTTTGTCTTTATCAATTAAGCCGATAGCAGACCAATTCTTTTGTAACTGTGCAAAAAGCTTTTCCACTTCTTTCCAAGCAATATTTTTGGATTGTTGAAGTTGCTGTAATAACTCTGACAGTTGCGCCAATACCGTATTTTGCAACGCTAAATTGTCGGCACGTTCTTTTTCTTGCTCGCTGTAAAACTCGCGGCACGGTTCAAAGGCTTTTTCTAATAGCTCGTTAAAGCTATCAACTTCTGCCTTGTAGCGTTCTGTATCTACTCTTAGGCTGTTCCAATCCTTGCGAAGTACCTTAATGCGATACGCTTGTTCGGTAAGATCGGCGATAGGTTGTTCTGCAAGTGATTGAGCACGCTCAATTAATTCTTTAACCTTCGGCTCTGTGATCGCGGTTTGTAATTCAACTAACTTTTCAATGTCGTTAGTCGCATTTTGCCAACGATCTTGCAGTCGCGCTTTATTACTCGTATCAAGCGAGTCAAAGTTACGCTCTAGCTTTCGATATAAACCGAGTGCATCGTTAAAACGGCCTTGATTTATTAAATCTGGTAAGTCTTTTAAGCGATTGCTGATGAAACGAAATGTTTGTTTTTGTTGCTGTTCTACCTTGCTCGCCTGTTCTTTAAAATCAAAATCACTTTGTGCTAAGGCAAGCGACAAAGCTTCTCTATTAAATGACGAAGACTTAATCTGACTTTTCTGTGTTTTGAATTCGTTGTACGCATCTATCCAAGCTGTCGTGTTCAATTCTAATTGGTTTAGCTTTGATACGTGTGTTGCAACTAAGACTACCTGTGCGGTACTTTCTTTGAACGTTTCCCAATCAACTTTCAAGCCTTGTAATTCTTTTGTAAGTTTTGATTGATCAGCCGCGTCAAGCAGTGAAACTGACTCTGCAGCCATTTTCTCTAATTCAGCCACCTCTGACTCAGTCGTTTCTATAAGTTGGCTTATTGTTGAAATTGCTTTATCCGAATCAACTTCTGTTATTTGATCGGTTTCTGACGATTCTTTTTTCTCTAAATTTTCTGTCAAATTCGCAATTGCCAGTTCAACCTTTTGATTTAAAGCGTGTCTGTATTGCTCAATACACGCTTTAGCTTCACGTTTTTGAGCTGCTTTTCGTTCGACTTTTTCTTCTTGTGCTTTACGTGCGTTAAAGTCAGCTTTTAGGGAGTCTTGTTTTGCAGTTAAATCTTTTGTGAATAACTGATACTTACCATCAAACTCTGAGACTAAGCTGTCATCTAAAGTTGAAAACTCTTTACTTAACGTGCTCCATTGCTGGGCCAGTGTCTCAATTGACGCCGTTAATTTTGCGTAGTCATTTTGTTCTTTGAGTGCTTTCAATTGGGCCAATACTAAACGCAACTCTTGCTCCAATTCCACTGGGCGTTGCTCTTGCTGCAGTCGGCTTTCTAATTCATTACTCGCAAGCTCTGCGATTTTTGGCGCTGCATGTTTGGCAACTTTTTTTAATAGTTTTTTATCTTCAAGACTATCGACCAATTGCTTGGCAAACTCTTGTGAAAGTACTTTGTTGATTAGCGCTTCTGCTGAAAGGCTGTCTTTGTTCACCTTTTTAAGTAAAGGCTGTAACAGCTTTTCTTCATTGATATCGTTAAACCAAGTCCCCAACAAGCTTGGTGGCGCGCTTTGTTCTATAAAAGTAATTTTCTCTGCTAAAGCCAAAGTGGATGACGGTTCTGTGATAAAAGTCGCAAGCTGAGATTGCGCTTTTTTACGGATGCCATTGTCGGCATCTTGTTTAAATGCCTGCCAAAACAAGCCAAAGTCATTTAATTTTACTAATGCTTGCCAACGAACGTTAGCAACTGCATCGTTAAAGGCCAGTTCGTGTAAGGTCTTTTTGTCGTCAACAGAATGCGAATCTAGCTCTGCAATCGCCTGAATTCGCTCACTTTCTTTTTCACTTTGCCACTTTTGTGCTTTATTTTTAGAAAATAACTTCTTAAATATCATCTTCGTTGAACCTAGCGATGTCCGTTTCTCTTAAAAACTCTTTTTTGAGTTCGCGCTTTGATTTCATCACCATTTCACCATCAGCTCCTACGGTGAAATGCTCCGTTGATTTCTCAATTTTGGATTGATAAGCCAACACCAATTGTAAAGAGTCTTCTCTTTGTTTATCTGTTAGCTTTTGGCCGTTTTGCCACTTGCCCGTTTCGACTGCAAACTTTAAGTTTTCGTACACTTCTGGTGTAACGCTGGCTAATAACTTATCTAAACTCATAACTACCTCTGACTCACCGCGTTAAGCGCCGTGAACTTAAATTAAGATTTACTTCTTTTGGCCCAAATAATGATAAATCGATTAACGATGTACCAAATAAAACCTATAACAACAGACGCCTGTGCAGCTAAATACTGAGGAGATTCGGTGTCTTCGATTTTGTATACTGAAAAACAGCCGGCAAGGAACAAAATCATTGCCAAAAATTGATAGGTTTGAAGGTTTTGATTGTGCTTAAGGGATTTGATTCTGCTCATCGAGTGAAGCTTCTCTTCACTTAGGTTTTCCATATCTAAACCGCAATGTGAGCATTCTTTACTTTTATCCGAAATTGATTTGTTGCACTGTGGGCATTTGATGATTGCCATGGTTACCTCTTTACCAAATAAGCGAGTGTATTTGGGATTGAATCCGCTAAAACAAATAAGAGCACGAAAGTTGCCTGACGTGCTCTTATGAAGTTTATCGATTTTAATCAATAATTAATACGGTTAACCTTCTTTTTTGTGTTCCTTTTCGAAGTTTACCCAGTATTCATCAACGGTTTCTTTCATTTCCTTGCGAAGTAACATAATACCTAGCAAGTTAGGTAGCGTCATCACAACGATAGCCACCGCTGCCAACGTCCAAATTAATGACGTATCCGCGAACGATGCCCAGAAGAAACCTGCAACATAGATAACGCGATAAGGCATTACTGAACGTGCACCCAACAAGTAGGTCATCGCACGGTCACCATAGTAACTCCATGCAATCGCAGTTGAGAAAGCAAATAACAATAAACCAATCGTTACTATGTATTTGCCTGACTCACCGAAGTAACCACGTGTAAACGCTTCTGTAGTCAGAGACGCTGAGTGGATCAGTGAGTCACCTTTAACAACAATTTCTTGATTCTTAAGCTGACCGTCTACGATGTTTAATGTGCCGTTATAAGCGTGTTCACCTGGTAGTAAGAACACGACGTTCTCAGCGAATGAACGTGAGTTAATGATAGTGAAACCATCACTTACCGCCTTACCTTCTTTAACGATGATCTCACCTTGATAAAGCTCAGCGTCGTTTGGCATTTCATTTAAATATGCTGCCACTTCCTTAAACTGATCTTCATTTTCTTGTTGATATTCACCAGCAAGAATGATCATGTCAGAACGTTGGAATTCGTTTTCGTGTTTCTCATGCCATGCACCAGAAGACAAGATAACCATACCTGTAAGTGTACAGATGATGATGGTATCGATGAACGGTTCAAGAATTGAAACCATACCTTCTGATACCGGCTCTTTTGCTTTAGCTGCTGCGTGAGCAATTGGCGCAGAACCTTGACCCGCTTCGTTCGAGAATAAGCCACGGTTAACACCCTTAGTGAATGCATACGCAAATGCTGCACCAACGAAACCACCCGTTGCCGCCGAACCTGTGAATGCATCAGCAAAAACAGAAACAAATGAAGGAACTAGGTTTTCGATGTTGTAGAAGATAACGCCTAATGCACCAATGATGTATAAAGCGGCCATTAGAGGTACAACACGTGATGTGATGTACGCAATGCGCTTAATACCACCTAGGATTACCATCGCTAACAAGATAGCTAATACGCCACCTGTTACCATGTGCTCAATACCAAACGAGTCATTCATTGACTGAGCGATGTTGTTAATTTGCGGTAAGCTACCTGTACCAAATGAGCTGATTACGGTTGCAACAGCAAAAAGTACCGCTAACCATTTCATATTTAAGCGACGGTCCATGTAGTACATCGGACCACCAGACATTGTACCGTCTTCAGCTTTAACACGGTATTTGTGAGATAACGTTACCTCAACAAATTTTGTTGTCATACCAAAGAAAGCCGTCATCCACATCCAAAATAGTGCTGCTGGACCACCGATTGACAGTGCTAGTGCAACACCACCTATGTTACCAGTACCAACAGTACCTGATAGTGCCGTTGATAACGCTTGGAAGTGGTTAGTATCACCTTCCGCGTCTTTCTTGTCATATTTACCCGTCAGAACACGCCAAGCGTGCTTGAAATAACGGATTTGTGGAAACTTTAGATATATGGTGAAAAATACGCCCACGCCCAATAGCACATAAGGGAACCACGGTGAGCTTCCTAGTAGGCTATCAAGAAACAAGAGCAAATCATTAAGCGAGTTCACTGGATATTCCTTTTTAAATATTGTTATTAGTTAATTATCGTTTTTATTTTTATGGGTACGTTAAGAAAAAAAGGGCCTACTGCCCTTTTTCTTAATTTTTTAGCGCAATTGATCCACTACTGCTAAAACGGCAGTCAATGCATCAGCTCCAAATTTTGCCGATCGGACATCGTTCCATCCGTAGACTTCATCTGGTGCGTCGTTGTGATCCTTAAATGGCATTTCAACGGTGTAAGACAAACATTTAAACGTTTCGCCAACCCAAGCAGCGCCAACGGTAGGTAGTGCTTGGCCCGGTTCGTCTTTTGGATAACCGTAAACATCTTGGAACTCTGGAGTCGCTGCCGCGTATGCTGCTTTAAAGGCTTCTTCTAGACCTTTGTGACGCTCATCATAACTTTTGATACCTTCACAGCCTGCAACAAAGTTGTATGGAATTGCTTCGTCGCCGTGAATGTCTAGGAACATATCAACACCCGTTTCGTGCATCATTTTTGTGACGTAATACACTTCTGGGCTTTTCTCTAGACTTGGCTCTAACCATTCACGGTTAAGGTTGGTACCTACGGCGTTTGTTCTTAAGTGACCACGAACAGAACCATCTGGGTTCATGTTTGGTACAACATAAAACACCGCTTTTTGCAGTAATAATCGTGCCGTTGCGTCATCACCATCAAATAAACGGTTTAGTAGGCCTTCAACATACCACTCCGCCATGCTCTCGCCTGGGTGTTGACGTGCTGTGATCCAAATGACTTTTTTGTCAGCGGATGGCTGACCGATTTGCAGTAACGAAATGTCACGACCGTCAAGCGTTTCACCTAGCGTTATTAATTGTGTTTCAGGGTTGAGTTGTGATTGATGAATCAAATCTAAGTGGCGTTCGTACGAATAAGGCACAAAGTACGAATAAAAGACATTATCAAACTCTGGAATGTGATTGATGATCAATTCACCGTCGCGGTATTCAGTCGGCACACGGAACCAAGTTTCACGATCGTATGACGCCATAGCCTGGTAGTTTTCCCACCCTTCTGGATAAGCGGCAGTTTTCGCATTTACAATGCGTAATGTGTGCTCTTCACCTGCAGTAGTTTCAAGCTTAAAGTGAAACCACTGGTAAAAATCAGACTGGTGATCTTTTTTAATGTTTAGTTGAATATTTGATTTTGAGGATAGGTCAACGACTTCAATGTTGCCGCTGTCGAAATTGCTTGTGATTCTCATATTTTCGGATCCATCTCTTATTATTACTTAGAGGTTATCACAGAAATTCCGAGTCTAGCCAGTATTTACCTTTGTTTTCCGATGGATCAACGGATCTTTGTTTACAAAGTAAGCGTTCGGACCATTAATCCAACTTCCGAGCTATAACCCATCGACTTAGCCTGTATCACGCCATTTTCATCAAGGACATAATAAGTAGGAAACCCTTGAATCAAGAAGTCCTGAGAAGTTTGCGAGTTTCCCAGCAAGGTTGGTAAAGTAAGTTGTTTATCTGCAACAAACTGAGCCACTTCTGCAGGTGTCTCATAACTAAGGGCGATACTTACAACGTTAATTTTATCAGCGTTGTCTTTATGAAAAGATTCTAGGTTTGGCATAGAAACACGGCACACCGAGCACCAAGGAGCCCAGAAATAAAGAATACTGGGTTTGCCTTTTAGCTCGTTTAACGACAAAGTTGTTAAAGCGTTGTTAGCTTTTGGGTTTGTAGCGTCTTTAAGGCCCGCCTTATTGACAAAATAGTTTGACGGCACGACGTTAATTCCTGATAAGGCAGGTTTTTCGTTATGCAGTGAATTATGCTTTGAAACCGGGTTAACTACCGCTAAATTAAAATTAGGTGCACTTTGGTTTGTATCTAAAAGGCTTAACTCTCTAAACCAACTGATCAAATGAAATAAAACAAAAAAGAAAACAACTTGTAGGGATAGATTTTTAATCATTTGATGACTTTTGGAACCACACTAAACACACAACAATACTGACAAAAAAACAAACTACAGGCACAGTTGCGATGAGAGAGGCCGCAAAAATCGGCGATGGAGCTAATGACAATTGCACCAAAACCGTTGTCAAAGAGACAGCAATAAATATAGAAATTATACTAGCAATATTACGAGTCATCTTACACCTCACCCGACTTCTAAATGAGGAGCTACAATATCAGGGATTCCCCTATATTTTAAGGCTTTTCCTTAGAACTTTTATTAATCAGAGTGCCGTTTTTATAACGTTTTATCGCGTTAATAAAGAACCTAATGATTTAACTAAAGAAAAGTAGGCATTTTGATAAAAAACATTTCCTTTCGACAAGATAAATACAAATTGATGTCTATACTTTTTACGAAAGTTAAAAGTGAGGAATTTTGAGTGTTTTTGATTAAGCGACCAAATTTAGTTGGAATTGTATGCCTTATTTCGTTAATAGGATCTACGAATGCACTCTCTGAAACTGAACCAGACTTTAGTTTTTCAGGGTTTGGTCAGGTTATAGGTGGTCATTTAAACACTGACCAAGCTAAATATCATGGATATTCAGACTCCTTTTCTTTTGATCAAGAAACCTTAATTGGAATTCAGGCCGACTATATATTTAACGATACGTTTGCCGCCTCTGGTCAGGCCGTTGGATATACGTCTGACGTTAAGCAATCAGGCATTGAGTGGCTTTTTTTAAATATCACTCCATCAAAGCGCTGGCAAGTTCGTCTAGGCCGACATAAGACGCCATTTTTTAACTATAGTGACAGTACTGACGTCGGTTTTACTTACCCCTGGATCACGCTTCCACAACAAGTTTATAACTTCTACCTTTTTAGAAGTTTTGAAGGTGCATTTGTTCGTTATGACTTGCCAAGCAAAACAATGGCACTGAACTTTGAAGCATACTGGGGCTCATTTGATGATGATTATTACATTGGTGAAGAACGAGTTGATGTAGAGGTTGATGGGTTATCCGGGCTAATAGCCAATGTTTCCGTTTCTGATTTTACGTTTAGGGCATCTTATCACCAGGGTGACGTGAAAGTAGCCCTTCCTCAAATTGAACAATTCGCGCAAGTCTTAGCACTCAATGGTTTTGTCAAAAGCGCTCAAAGTCTCGAGATCGATGGTCAGCTAGAGTTTTACCAAGCCAGCGCTAACTACGAAACCCCATACAACTTCGTCCGTTCAGAATGGACTAGAGTCGCTCCTAACTTCTTGACTGTCCCAGATTTGAGAGCTTACTACATTAGCGCAGGACTATATCAATACCCCTTTACTTATCACTTAACTTACGCACATAGTTCAGCCAAATTTAATGAGCCTATATCGGAGATTCCCATAGGAGTTGACCCGCAACTAGATGCATTAGCTTTTGCCTATCAAGGCGTTTTCAATAGCTTGGACGAAGACAGCTTAAAAAGTATTTCGGTTGGTGTTAGATGGGATCTAAAACCAAACATTGCGCTAAAAGGTGATATCACTTTCTTAGATGGAGACGAAAATAAAAGAAGCTTTTTTGAAATTAGTGACGACAGTTTTGATCGTAGCGCTACGCTTGTACAGTTTGGTGTGACGTGGGTGTTCTAATGAAAAAAGTCATTAAACAAATATTAACTACAACATCTTTACTTGCGCTTACGATAAACCTAAATGCGGTTAATGCGCGTACTGATGAGGTAATTGTTGTTGCCAATGTTGATAGCGAAGTTAGCCTCACCAGACAAGAGGTAAAATCCCTATTTATGGGTGGCGTAGTGGTTGACGACCTAAAACCTATCGCACTTCCCGCTAATAACCCTGCTAGAGTTGTTTTTAATACCAAGGTTTTGGGGTTAACCGAAACACGCGTACAGTCATATTGGGCACAAATGCGGTTTACGGGGCGTAAAAAGCCGCCTATTGAAGTTCAAGATCAACTTTCACTTATTGAGTACTTAATTAAAACACCGAACTCAGTCGGTTATTTACCTGTTGATGCAGATATTCCTGAAGGCTTAAAAGTTGTCTATGAGCCGGTTAAAAACTAGTAAACATACATTATGAACGTCAACTGGTAGCCCTGATGGAAATTTTGGTTTTGTTTAGATAAATTATGCTTGTTTTTGGGTTTCTTTATCCTCTCCCCCAAATGTATTTGTCGATACATTTGTTAGTTGTATTTCATCGATTGGTTGAGGCTTACTAAAGTAATATCCCTGAATTTGGTCACAATCCCTATTAAATAAATAGCTCGATTGACGAGCTGTTTCTACGCCTTCTGCACAAATTGACAAATTAAGTTGTCTGGCGAGTTTTATAATCGTTGTCGTAATTAACGTACTTCGCTCGTTGATCTCAAGTTCGTCAATAAACTGCTTGTCAATTTTAAGTGTATTAATGGGCATTTTGGTAAGATAACCAAGAGAGGAATAACCCGTCCCAAAATCGTCTAATGCAATGCTCGCGCCCAGTGCATTTAGCTTTTTCAAAAACGTATCTGCTTCATTAAAATTTTCGAGGTAGGATGATTCTGTCACCTCAAACTCAGTGTTTTTTGGCGAGATATTATACTTTTCATAACAATCTTCTATAAAACTTAGTAGTTCTACTCTTTTAATATCAGTAGCAGATAGGTTTATTGAAACCTTTGTACCATTCCCAAATTGCTGCTTTAACTTTTCAATATCGTTAAACGTTTGATTAATAACCCACTCCGTAATATAGACAATTCGCCCTGTCGCTTCAGCAATTGGAATAAACTCTGCTGGAGAAACAAAACCTAATTTGCTGCCCAACCAACGAACAAGTGCTTCAAAGCCTACTACTTGCCCATGTTTATCGACTTTTGCTTGATAATAGACCTTAAACTCACCATCACTTAATCCCGGCACTATGGCACTCGCTATTGCTAACTTACGTCTGTTATCTTCCATCATCTCTGGAAGAAACGAAGTATGGCAACCTTTACCCGCCTGTTTTGAACGATACATCGCTATATCGGCATTGGCCATAAAGTTGGATATTTTATACTTCGCTTCTCTCGCTTCTGAAATCCCGATACTAATAGTAACTTCTACCTCCCATCCGTTCACATGCACTGGTTGTTCAACGCTTTCTACTATACGACTCGCGATTTCCTGTAACAAAATGGGTTCTGGTGAGTTATATAACAAAAGTAAAAACTCATCACCGCCAAGACGCGCTAATATGTCTCCTTGACGCGTATGTGCTTTTATTCTCTTTGTGATCTGAGTTAAGAGGCCATCGCCGATATCATGGCCATAAGAATCATTCACTTCCTTAAAACCATCGAGGTCCATGTACATCAGCGCCAAATTTTGTCCTTCTCTTTGGGCTCTATCGAGTTCTATTCTCAACGATTCCATAAAAAACTGCCGGTTGGGTAGACCTGTCAGTGGGTCAAAGTTGGCAAGACGCTCCATCTGTCTTTGTTGATCTTTAAGCCGTAATGTTATTTTTTGATTTTTTGTTGTTTCGTCCTCAATCGTTTCCATCATGTTGTTGAAGTCTTCACTCAGTAGTTTTACTTCCTCTTTACCACCTACATTGAACCGAACGCTATAGTCTTTGTTGTCTTTTACAAAATTTGCTAAATCAGCCAGCCGTGTTAATGGTATAAGCAGATCACTTTGCAACCGAATAAGAAAGTAAACGACAACACATAGAATACCAATTACGATAGGAACGAGATTTTTTAACAGGCTTATATTACTTTCGGTTAGTGCTGCGCGAGCATCTTTGATAATAATTAGGTAACCAAGAGGAAAACTTCTGTCACCAATACGCTGAATTGAAATCAAGCTGTCTTTAGTGAAATGCATTCCCATAGCAAAGTTTTTGATGTTGTTCGGAATGTGAACCAATGGGTTTTCTTTATTTACAGAACTTGCTTTCCCAACGTAAAGCTGAGAGAGCGACCAGTCGCGATCATATATTGCGCCTACCATGATATTTTCATAGCTGTCGAGAGTTAACATCCTCGTTACCAGTTCAATATCATTATTACCGTTTGCCATCATCGGTACTAAGTCATTAGACATGTTTATAGATAACGCATTTAAATCTTGAGTCACCGCCTGTTTATAAAGCCTCTCATGCTCAAAAATGGATAAGGATATAATCGCCACTGCCATGACTAAAAATGTTGATATTGTGTAGGTCGCCAAAGACCCTTTAATGCTTCTTAACAATATAGCTACCTGTGACTCAAACTTTTGTACTTATAAGATTAGTCAAAGATGCCGTTTTTCGCAGGGACTACAGGTAATAAAAAAGCCGAAGTCAAAAACTTCGGCTTTAGAAAGGAGTCTAGAATGATTAAGCTGGAAGAGTTGGGTATTCAATACCTGCCATGTCTTGCATAACGCGTACTACCTGACAGCTGTAACCAAACTCGTTGTCATACCATACGTATAACACTGTGCGGTTGTCTTCAACGATAGTTGCTTGTGAGTCAACAACACCGGCATAACGACTACCAACTAAGTCAGTTGAAACAATCTCTGTTGAGCTTGTGAAGTCGACTTGATCTTTTAGTTCTGAGTGAAGTGCAACATCTAACAAGAAGTCATTTAATTCGTCTCTTGTCGTGCTTGTATCAAGGTTCAAGTTCATGATGGCCATAGATACATTTGGAGTTGGAACACGGATTGCGTTACCTGTCAGTTTACCTGTTAACTCTGGTAGTGCTTTAGATACTGCTTTGGCGGCACCGGTTGATGTCAATACCATGTTTAGTGCAGCTGAACGACCACGACGCTCTGCTTTGTGGAAGTTGTCGATTAGGTTTTGGTCATTGGTATACGAGTGAACTGTCTCAACGTGACCATTTGCAATACCAAACTTATCGTTGATCGCTTTAAGAACAGGCGTAATCGCGTTAGTTGTACAACTTGCCGCACAAACAATCTTATCGTCAGCATTGATGTCGCCTTCGTTAACGCCGTATACAATGTTCTTAATATTGCCACCAGCTGGTGCAGTAAGAAGAACTTTAGACGTACCTTTAGATTTAAGGTGTAAACCTAAGCCATCTTCATCTTTCCAAATACCCGTGTTATCTACGATTAGCGCGTTGTTAATACCGTATTGTGTGTAGTCAATGCTATCTGGAGAGTTTGCATAAATAACTTGGATGTATGAACCATTTGCCTTGATAACATTAGTTTCATTATCAACAGTAATGCTGCCATTGAATGGACCGTGTACAGAGTCACGACGTAATAAACTCGCACGCTTTTCTAAATCGCCATCTTTACCGCCACGAACAACAATTGCACGAAGGCGTAGGTTAGCGTTTGGACCGTTGCGCTCAATTAACAAACGAGCCAATAGACGACCAATACGACCAAAACCATAAAGGACAACGTCTTGCGGCTCTTTTCCAGTACCACCAGCAATGGTTTCTAATTCTTTCTCTAGGTATTCTTGTTTTGATAGACCTTCACCAGCGTTTTTATAAAGGTAACCGTAAGCCAATTTACCTAAGTCAATTTTGGCTGGTTTGAGATCCATTGATGCGATTAATTCTAAAAACTCAAAGCTTTCACGTAAACGAAGTTTTTGGCCTTCGTACTTAGTTACTGTTTTGTGTGCTTTGATAATATCGATTGTAGAAGCAGAAATTAAAGGACGACCATAAACACAAATTTCGACGCCATGGTTACGGTATAAACTACCTACGATTGGTTGCATTTTGTCTGCAAAATCTTGTCTTTCTAACCAACTTTTTTGATATTGCTGTTCTGGAGTTAGTGTCATTACCTCTACCCTTCCACTTTCAAAAATTAATCCAAGATCAGAGTCATTCCGATCGAAACAGCGGCATTGTAAACTAATAAAATGAAAGTTTAAATGTAATAATACAAAAAGACTTACAGAAAATGCATTGGCGATTGTAGAGTCTGGATAAATTAAGGCCTCAAACCTAAGAAACAAAGCACTTTTGGGCGTTATATCAACCCGATTTGTTCACACTAAATGTAAGTGACGCCGAATTAACACAGTAACGCTTACCAGTGTTTGTTGGTCCATCGTCAAAGACATGTCCAAGGTGAGCCTCACAATTTGAACATACTATTTCAATTCGTTGCATTCCATGACTGTTGTCGTGGATATAGTCAATAGCGCCAGCGTGGCATTCATCGAATGAGGGCCAACCACAATGTGACTCAAACTTTTGGTTTGAATAAAACAACTCTTGGTTACAACAGACACAAGCATATATGCCTTTGCGTTGTTCATCTAACAACTCACCAGTAAAGGGACGTTCAGTGCCTTTTAATTGAGTTACATAAAATTGCTCTTCGGTTAGTTTATCCTTTAGCTCTGCTTTGGAAGGTGGTGTTTGTTTTTTCATAAATCGCCCTTTGTATTTAGCTTCTGCTATTGTTGTACGACCGTTAGTAAGCCTTAGTTTCGTGTTTGCTGCGACAATGTATAATCTTAGCAGTTATAAAAGTGCCGGTTGTGGTTTAGAAGCGTTCCCATACAAGGTTTCAAAGTTAGGTATAAGCGCTTCCCAAACTGGAACACGTGAACCAATCACTTCTTTCATTGCTTCTAGGAAAAGTCGTGTTTTGATTGGCGAATCTCGATGAGGATAAACGGCGTACAAAGCTCCAAAATCTGCCAACGCCACATCAGTAAGAATAGGAATAAGCTTTCCTTCTAATATTTGGTTATTCAACATCGCCGCTGAGATAACAGAAAATACATTCCCAGACTCAGCAGCACTAACTAGCATTTCGGTGTCATTGACTTTAAAAGTAGGATTTAGATCGAACGAGGCAACTTGACCGTGCTCGTTTGTATAATGAAGTGTATCTGTAACTAATCCATCATTAGCGTATACGGCACATGGTAATGACTTCAGTTCATCAATAGTTTTAGGCATACCGTACCTTTCGATAAATTCCGGTGACGCAACTATTGCAAGGCGATTTCTTGCTAACTTACGTGCTATTAACGTAGAGTCTTTAGGGTCACCAAACCTAAACCCAATGTCATAACCCTCACCCACCATATCGACAACTCGGTCATCTAAGCGAAGCTCTACGTCCAGTTGCGGAAAACGACGCTGAAACTCAATAATGGCTGGTTGCACATACATTCGGCCAAATTGACTCGCGCTTGTGATCTTTAGCTTACCCTTTGGTTCACTGTGATAGTTTTGAGCTAAACGTTTAGTTTCATTAAGCAAGGTACGCAGCGCCACTGCCTGAGCTATTATCTCATTACCTGCCGCGGTTAATGATAATGAGCGTGTCGTTCTATTAAGCACTCTCACGCCCAGTTCATCTTCAAGCCTAGCAATCTGCTTTGAAATAACCGAACGGTCTACGTTTCTGTATTCAGATACTTTAGCAAAAGTACCTAACTCTTTTACCTCTAATAAAAGTAATAAGCGACTAGCGAAATCCATTACAAACCCTATTGGTGCAATTTAAGCACTAATAATATGCCAATTCGAGCATTTTTGTTAGTGATAAATGAGTTTATAGTGCACCGCAATATAGGAGAATCATATGAAAAAGTTATTACCGTTAGGCCTCGTAAGTGTAGCACTGAGTGCAATCATTGGCTGCTCAGAACCACAAGCATCCGCACAAGCACAAACTCCACCGCCGCCACCGATTGACGTGGCAAGTGTGAATCAGATGGAGATAACCGACTGGTATACCTTTACGACTCGACTTCAAGCACCTGAGATCGTTAATTTACGTCCTCGCGTTTCTGGCATTATAGATGAAGTTAATTTTATTGAAGGGTCAATCGTCACAGAAGGCGACCCGTTATTCGTTCTAGATTTGCGTTCGTTTGAAGCTGAAGTGACAAGCCTAGAAGCACACTTAACACGTGCTAAAGCGGCTTTACAGCAAGCCAAAAGTGAATTTAACCGTGCTAAGTCCCTAAGCCAAACCAGCGCAATTTCTGCAGAAGAAACCGAAGCCCGACGTGCTACATTTGCACAAAGGCAAGCGGACGTTAGTTCTATTTCAGCGTCGCTGAACATTGCTAAGCTAAACTTAGACTTCGCAACAATTAAAGCGCCAATTTCTGGCCGTATTTCTAAAGCCAATATAACTAAAGGTAACACTGTCCGTGTCAATGACACTGTGCTTACCTCTATTGTTGCTACCGACAATATGTACGCCTATTTCGATATTGATGAACGTACTTGGAACAGTAAGTTTGCACAACTAGGCAAAGTACAAGGCTTACCAGTTAGATTAGAATTGTTAGGCCACAATGAAGCGGCAACCTTTGGTACGTTGGATTTTGTTGATAATGCGATTAATCCAAACACAGGTACCTTGACCGTTCGCGCACGATTCCCAAACGAAGACAACCAACTAACTCCGGGTTCATTCGCCCGTGTATCTATTGCACCTTCTGAGTTTGAACTCCAAGTGTTAGTACCAGATCGTGCCATCGGTACAGACTTAAAGAACAAATTCATCTTGACCCTAAATGAAGACAACACGATAGCCTATACACCTGTCCAAACAGGTAAACGTATCGGTGAATACCGCATCATTGAGTCTGGCTTAGTAGCTGGTGCTAAGATCTTGGTCAATGGTCCTGCAAAAGTAGGTCCTGGCATGACAATCACACCAAGAGAAGTTGAACTTGAATTACCAAAGTCTCTATTAGTCAGTGAATTCAAAAAGCAACTAAACAAAAATACAGCAGGCCAATCTCAAAACGTTATGGGTGCTAAGTAATAATGAAGTTTTCTCACTTTTTTATCAATAGACCGATATTTGCGGTCATGCTATCCCTAGTGATCCTAATCGCTGGTGGTATCTCATTGACACAGCTTCCTGTTAGCGAATACCCAGAAGTGGTGCCACCTACTGTAGTGGTAAACGCGGCTTACCCAGGTGCAAACCCTAAAGTCATTGCTGAAACAGTTGCGACACCTCTCGAGCAAGAAATAAATGGTGTTGAAAATATGTTATACATGTTTTCTCAAGCAACCAGTGATGGTCGCTTAACCCTAACGGTCACCTTCGCTCTTGGTACTGACTTAGACAGAGCTCAGGTACAAGTTCAAAACCGGGTTAACAGCGCTTTGCCAAGATTGCCACAAGAAGTGCAAAGGTTAGGTGTGGTCGCTGAAAAGTCTTCTCCTGACTTGGCGCTTGTTGTTCATTTGTTCTCGCCTGAAAAAACACACGATATTAGTTACTTATCTAATTACGCGGACATTTATGTAAAAGACAATTTAGCTCGCTTAGGTGCGGTTGGTGATGTAAGGGTCTTTGGTGGCGGCCAATATTCATTGCGTTTGTGGTTAAACCCAGATCAACTTGCCGAACACAAACTTACGGCATCAGATGTAGTTGCAGCCGTGAGAAGTCAAAACCGTCAAGTAGCAGCAGGATCTTTGGGCTCACAACCAACCACTTTGGATAATCAATTCCAAGTATTGCTCAATGTAAAAGGTCGCCTAGATAACATTGAAGAGTTTAATGACATCGTCATCAAAGTTGGCGAACAAGGTCAAATAACTCGTCTAAAAGACATAGGTAGAGTTGAGCTAGGCCAAAACACTTATTCACTTCGTGCCATGTTAGACGGTCAGCCAGCGGTAGCATTACCTATCTTCCAACGCCCAGGTTCTAATGCGATTCAATTATCTGATGATGTCCGCAGTGTTATGGCTGATTTATCTCAACGTTTTCCACAAGGCGTTGAATACGACATCGTCTATGACCCAACCATTTTCGTACGCGGCTCTATTGATGCGGTAATCGCTACTCTTTTAGAAGCCATTTTGTTGGTTGTTATCGTTGTTATCCTGTTTTTACAAACGTGGCGCGCATCTATCATCCCATTAATTGCTGTACCCGTTTCATTGGTTGGTACTTTTGCAGCCATGCAATGGTTAGGTGTATCGATTAACACCTTGTCCTTGTTTGGTCTAGTCCTTGCCATAGGTATTGTTGTCGATGATGCCATCGTTGTTGTAGAAAACGTTGAGCGGAACATTGAAAATGGCTTGTCGCCTTTTGATGCAACCAAGCAGGCGATGACGGAAGTAACAGGCCCTATCATTGCCATTGCGCTAGTGTTGTGTGCCGTATTTATTCCTACAGCCTTTATCACGGGACTATCTGGCCAATTTTATAAACAGTTTGCTTTAACGATTACAATTTCGACTTTAATTTCGGCACTTAACTCTCTGACCTTATCGCCAGCCTTGTCGGCTATTTTATTGAAGCCTCATGGTAGCAAGCCAGATGCACCAACGCGTTTGTTAAACAAAGTATTTGGTCGCTGGTTGTTCACGCCATTCAATAATATGTTTGAAAAGGCCTCTGCAAGTTACGTGAAGTTCGTAAAACGACTGATCCGCTTCTCTGCAATCGTAATGGTGCTGTATGCTGGGCTTTTACTTCTTACGTCTAAGTTGTTTGATGACATCCCGGGTGGCTTTATTCCACAACAAGACAAACAATACTTAGTTGCTATTGCTCAGTTACCTGACGCTTCAAGCTTAGACAGAACAGAGAGCGTTGTTAAAGAAATGGAACAAATTGCTCTGAATACTCCAGGCGTCAAACATACCGTTTCTTTTCCAGGCTTGTCGGTGAATGGTTTTACCAACAGTCCAAACAGCGGTATTGTTTTTGTTACTTTAGATGACTTTGAAAATCGTACCAACCCTGCGTTATCTGCTATGGCTATCGCTGGACAACTCAATGGCGCGTTTTATGGTATCGATGAAGCATTTGTTGCCGTCTTCCCACCTCCGCCAATTCAAGGTTTGGGCACAACGGGTGGCTTTAAGTTGCAAATTGAAGACAGAGCCAACCTAGGTTTCGAGGCGTTGTTTAATAACTTACAAGCCGTAATTGGTAACGCATACAAAGAACCAGAATTAACCGGTTTATACTCAAGTTTCCGTATTCAAGTGCCACAAATGGATATTGAAATTGACCGTGAACAAGCGTTGACTCAAGGAATTCCATTAAGTGAAGTCTTTGATGCCTTACAAATTTACTTAGGCTCAGTATACGTGAACGACTTCAATCTGTTTGGCCGTACCTACCAAGTAACGGCACAAGCTGACGCTGAATTCCGCCTGGACCCAGATCAAATCTTACAATACAAAGTCAGAAACGCTCGCGGCGAAATGGTCCCACTAGGTAGTGTATTGACGGTGACTCCAACAACAGGCCCAGACCGTGTGATGCACTACAACGGTTATCCATCAGCGGAACTGAATGGCTCTCCTGCACCTGGATATTCTTCTGATCAAGCACAGCGAGCCATCGAACGTGTTCTAGCTGCAACCCTAGAAGAAGGCATGGAATACGAGTGGACTGAAGTAACCTACCAACAAATCCTGGCTGGCAATACAATGGTTTACGTATTTCCGTTAGTTGTTGTTTTGGTCTTCATGGTACTGGCTTCTCAATATGAGAGTTTGCGTTTGCCATTAGCCATCATTTTGATTGTCCCTATGACTATTTTAAGTGCATTAGTGGGTGTTTGGCTCGTTGGCGGAGATAACAACATCTTTACCCAAATCGCCTTAATTGTATTGGTCGCACTTGCCTGTAAGAACGCCATATTGATGGTCGAATTTGCCAAAGAGAAAACGGATGCGGGTCAATCAACATTAGATGCAATTATAGAAGCTTGTCGCTTAAGACTTCGCCCTATTCTAATGACATCAATCGCGTTTACTGCTGGTGTTGTACCCTTAGTGTTAGCAAGTGGTGCCGGCAGTGAAATGCGTGAAACTATGGGTATTGCGGTTTTCTCTGGCATGATTGGTGTGACTATCTTTGGCTTGTTGTTTACGCCTGTTTTTTATATGTTAGTCGCTAAAAAGACACAACAAATTAGTAAAACCAACTAATTCTGCGTTGTAGAGGAGAGTGTTTTGACCCTGCTAAACTCAATGAAAGCCATCGTCGTTAGCGAACCTAACGACGCACTGTCCCTTAAAACTTTGACGCTTGACGTGCCTGTACGTCAAGAAGGTCAACATTTGATAAAAGTGGAGCGCGTGGGACTAAACCCAGTGGATGCAAAACTGGTAAAGTCTGGTTTTGAACAGTGGCAATATCCTCATGTCATTGGACTCGATGCAGTTGGAACGGTTGTTGATTGTGATACAGGAGCTCAACCGGCCATTGGCAAACGCGTCATGTTGCACTCTAGTATTTTAGAACAAGGGGTTTTATCTGAGTATATTGTCGTGCCTAGTCACGCACTGATTGATGTACCAGAGAATGTTGATGCAGATACTGCAGCAACCATCCCGTGTGCAGGTTTAACCGCTTACTTGAGCATAGAAAGACTCAGCTTAACGGAAGATCAAACGCTCCTTGTTGAGGGCGGTAGTACAGCTGTTGGCCAATTCGCGATTCAAATGGCAAAATTTTTGGGATATCGCGTTATCGCAACGGCAAGCCCAGATAAGTTTACCTATTTACGTGGTTTAGGAGCTGAACACGTTCTTAATTATCGCGATACCGATCTTATTGAACAAGTAAGAGCCATCACTATGGAGCGTGGTGTTGATGCCGTGTTAGATACTATAGGTGGCGAAGTAACAGCACGTGCCGTAGAAATGTTGAAGTTTACCGGTGCGATTTCAACTCTTGTGGAATATGATCCTATTGATCCCGGCCTACTCTTCAGAAAAGCCCCTCAAATAAACTCTATTTCCTTGGGTGGTGCTTGGTTAGCCAAAGATATGTGTGCTCAACTTAAAATGGCGTTTGTGGGTAATAAAATGATGAATTGTATTGCCTCTAAAGACATTACGATACCAAAAGTGATTCCTGTTGAGTTTAATGCTGACGCGGTATCTGAAGCATTGAATAAGCAATTGGATGGACATGTCTTTGGTAAGCAGATCGTTCAGGTTAGTTAACTTATGTGATTGCGAGTCTGTAAGTTGGCCAACTGAGAGATCACTAGTTTCATTAAGTATACAGTTAGCAGTTAGCAGTTAGCAGTTAGTACAAAACCAAAAAAGAGAGCATCGGCTCTCTTTTTTTATACTTTGACTCATTTACTTGGACTCACAGTACTAACTCTATTTTACTTTAGTAATAGGTCGTCCAGGTTTACTCCACTCAACGTGATACATTTTGCCATCGCTCTTATCAACACGAGCAAAAGTATGAGCACCAAAGAAGTCTCGCTGACCTTGAAGTAAATTAGCAGGCAAAGTCGCACTTCGGTATGAATCGTAATACGCTAATGCAGAAGAGAATGCTCCTACCGGAACTCCCATCAAAGACGAGTTAGCGATCGTACGACGCCAGTTATTTTGATATTTGGCGATTTGACCAGCAAAGAATGGATCAATTAGTAGATTCGCTAAGTCTTCATCTCGCTCGTAAGCATCAGCAATTGACTGTAAGAAAACAGCTCTAATAATACAACCAGCACGCCAAATTTTAGCTATACCTGCAAAGTCTAATACCCAACCGTGTTCTTTTGCAGCCATGCTCATTAATTGGAAACCTTGCGCATAAGCACAGATTTTTGAGCAATATAACGCGTCGTGAAGTTGTTCAATGACTTCTTCTTTAGACAAACCTAGATCGTCTAATTCTGGGCCCGCTAATATCTTAGATGCAGCGATACGATTTTCTTTTTGAGTCGACAATGCTCGAGCATAAACCGCTGATGTTATCGTTGGCGAAGGTGCACCAACTTGTAGACTACTTACAGCAGTCCACAGTCCTGTACCTTTCTGGCCTGCTTTATCCAAAATGATATCTACGAGTGGCTGATTGGTTTCTGGATCTTCATGCTCGAGTACTTCGGCACTAATTTCTATTAGGTAACTGTTTAACGCACCTTCATTCCACTCTCTAAAAATAGCCGCAATTTCTTTTGGTGTCAGACCCAATGCCGTACGCAGGATATTGTATGCCTCACAAATCAACTGCATATCTGCATATTCGATGCCGTTGTGAACCATTTTAACGTAGTGGCCAGAACCTGTTTCACCAATGTAGGTAGCGCATGGTTCGCCTTCTAATACTGGGTTACCTGGTTCATGTCGTTCGATCGGCTTGCCGGTATCTGGATCAACTTTCGCTGCGATTGCCTTAAACATTGGTTCGATACGAGTCCATGCATATCTGTCACCACTTGGCATTAACGACGCACCAAAACGAGCCCCTACTTCACCACCAGACACAGCCGTTGAGAAGAATAAGAACTTGCCTTCGTATTGTGCTTCACGCTCAACCGTATCTGTCCAAAGGCTGTTACCAGTATCCACAATGATGTCGTCAGCTTGAATACCTGCATCAATTAGCTTGTGACATACGTCATCGACAGGAGCGCCGGCAGGAACAGATAAGATAATTAAGTGAGGAGAAGAAAGTTTAGAGAGAAGTTCGGTATAAGAAGTACAAGGGAAAATTCGTTGAGGGCCGTCTTTGCGTTCGAGCGTATCTTGCTCGATGGCGGCTTCTACCTTTTCAGTATCTAGGTCAAAAGCTGCAATTTTGTATCCATTATCCGCTAGATTAAGGGCTAAGTTTTTACCCATAACGCCCAAGCCAATAAACCCAATATCACACAACGTAGTCTTGTCTGTCATATAACTTCTCTTTGTTTTAGAGTGCGTGTTTTTGAAAATTTGCCGGATTATACAGAACTCACCGGCAACTTTATACTATAAGAATCAAATAAATGCCCTGACGTTTCTGTCATGTTATCCGTCTAACTTCCAAAGACTTAGACTTTGACCGCATTGCTCATAATCAGAAACATCAAGTGTGACCTCTTCAAAGTTTTCTAATAACGATGTGTCCAACAACCTTGTTTTTACTTTCGCTTCTGGCAGTTTGTATTGTTTAACATCACAAGAGGCGTTTAACACAAACATCAATTTATAATCTTTATCATCATCTGCGACTATTAACCCCAAACATTGATTATCCGGGTCTTGCCAATCATCGACCTGCTTTTCGACACCATCTGGTCTTATCCAAGCGACATGGTGGTGTTGAGCATGATATTCATAATTATCGTCGGCTAATACGCAGTGTTGTAGTACTGGATGTGCCTTTCTAATTCGGATTACATGCTGTACGAAGCTCTTAAGATTAGTTTGATTTTGATCCCATTGCCAATTTAGCCAACTTACCTCATTGTCTTGACAGTAGGCGTTATTATTACCGTTTTGGGTGCGTCCTACCTCGTCTCCCGCTAATAAATGTGGAATGCCTTGTGAGAGGAATAACGTAGCTAAAAAATTGCGCTTTTGTTTTTCACGAAGCTGGATGACGGATAAATTTGAACTCGGACCTTCCTCACCATAGTTACAGGAATAGTTAGCCCCGTGTCCATCGCGATTATCTTCTAAGTTATTTTGATTATGACGCTCTTCATAACTGACTAAGTCGTTTAACGTAAAACCATCGTGGTATGCAATATAGTTTACTGATGACACTTGACTGCGCTTGCCTTTTTTAAAGACATCTCTAGAGCCTAAAACACGCGTAGCCACCTCAGGTACTAGCCCTCTATCCCCACGCCAAAAACGTCGTAGGCTGTCTCGGTACCTATCGTTACATTCGAGCCACTGATGTGGGAAGTTGCCTAGTTGGTAGCCTTCCGGTCCAATGTCCCACGGCTCTGCAATCAACTTGGCGTGGCTTATAATCGGATCTTGCGCCATTGCTCTGAATAACGAGGCACGACGATTAAATCTAGCTCCATTACGGCCAAGTGTAGCGGCCAAATCAAAACGAAATCCGTCTACCTGCATCTCCTCTAGCCAATAACGCAATGAGTCGAGAATAATTTGATAGCCAAAGTCACTGTCGGGGTTAACCGTATTGCCACAACCTGTGTAATTAGCATACTCAAAACTGTATTCGTCATCGTCTCTTAAGTAAAACTCGCCTTCACACAAACCTTTAAAACTTAGAACTGGGCCATGTTTACCGCCCTCTGCAGTATGGTTGAAAACCACATCTAGAATGACCTCTATTCCTGCTTTGTGGAGCTCTTTGACCATGGTTTTAAATTCGTTGACCGGATCATCGTTAGCATAGCGGCTGTCTGGAGCAAAGAAATTGGCTGGGTTGTAGCCCCAATAATTGGTTAGCCCGAGTTCTTGTATGCGTGGTTCGGCCATGTAACTAAACACAGGCATAAGTTGAACACTAGTGATCCCAAGAGATTTCATATGATGAATTGCGGCGGGTTCTACTAGCCCTAAATATTTACCTCTGAGTTCACTGGGAATTTGGGTTAATTGCTGAGTAAAACCCTTAACATGTGTCTCATATAAAATAGTTTCGGCATTCGGAACTTTAGGCTTTTTCACGCCTTCCCAATCAAACTCTCTAAATGATACGTGGGCTTTGGGCAACCAAAATGGGCTGTTGTCTTTATATTGGCTTTCATTCCAAATAACACTTCGGTTAAACGCTTTGGCGTAAGGATCCATTAATAATTTGTCATTAATCACCGCGCCCTTTAACGGGTCTTTTTGAACCGCTTGTAACGCGTAAACCCAGTCTGGAGAAACATGATTAATCTTAGCGTGAAATACTTTTCCGGTTCGGTGCTCAATCGCTACTCGCGCAACAAACTCTTCAGTATTTGGTAAAAAGAACTGTATAAAGAGTGCTTGAGCATCTGGCGCGTATACCGCCACATTCAGTTGCCCATTTTCAAACTTTACGCCTAGCGGATGTAAATCGCCTTCTGATACTAATTCAGGCTGTTGTTTCATTCTTTTACCAAATAAATCGCAGCTAATGGTGGTAAGTCTAGTACCAAACTGTTTGATTGCCCTTGCCAAGACATGGGCTCAGACCCAAAGCTCTTTTGTTTAAGGTAGTTGCTGCCACCAAATTGAGTGTCGTCAGTATTTATCAATACACTATATTTGGCTAGGTTTGGAACACCTAAACGATATTGCTCTCTAGGAATCGGCGTGAAGTTAATCAGCACAACAACCTCATTACCTTGTTGGTCTCTGCGCAAGAAAGACAATACACTCTGGTCTGAGTCGTTGTGTTCTATCCATTCGAACCCTGCACGGTCAAAGTCGAGTTGGTGTAGCGCTGGATTAGAAACGTACGCTTGATTTAACGCTTGATACGTTTTTTGAATACCGTGGTGTTTTGAAGGCTCACCAGAATCCGTCGGTTCCAGAGCCGACCAGCTTAATCCAGTGTTGTGATTCCATTCTTCCCATTGACCAAATTCATTGCCCATAAAATTAAGTTTCTTGCCTGGATGCGCATACATAAACCCAGCAAATGCTCGTTGGTTCGCAGCTTGTTGCCATTCATCGCCTGGCATTTTACGAAGCATTGACCCTTTGCCATGAACCACTTCGTCATGAGAAATTGGCAATACAAAATTTTCGTCATAGTTATAAACCATCGAAAAGGTGATGTCGTTGTGATGGTATTTTCGATACATAGGGTCTTTACTAATGTACACCAAGCTATCGTGCATCCAACCCATGTTCCATTTGTAATCAAAGCCCAAGCCGCCTTTAAATGTTGGTCTGCTAACCCCCGGAAATGAGGTGGACTCTTCAGCAATAGTTAATCCATAAGGGAATTGCGAATGGACTTCTTCATTCATCCATTTTAAAAGGCTAATGGCTTCGTAATTATGATTACCACCATCGACATTTGGGATCCATTCTCCGTCATTCCTTGAGTAATCTAAGTACAACATAGACGCGACGGCATCGACTCTTATGCCATCGACGTGAAACTTATCAAACCAAACTAACGCACTGGCGACCAAAAACTGCCTTACCGTGTCACGACCAAAGTCATAAATGCAGGAATTCCAATCTGGATGCCAGCCTTTTTTAGGATCTTCGTAGTCATATAAGTGAGTGCCATCAAATTTTGCTAAGCCATGGGCATCTTCTGGAAAATGAGCAGGAACCCAGTCTACGATAACTCCGATATCTGCCTGATGGCAGGCATCAACAAAACGTTTAAAGCCATCAGGATCACCAAATCGTGATGTTGGGGCAAACATACCCGTTGGTTGATATCCCCATGAGCCAGTAAATGGATGTTCAGAAACAGGCAGCACTTCAATATGGGTGTAGCCCATTTCTGTTACATAAGGAATGAGCTGTTCAATCAACTCATCATAACTCAATGGTTTTGGCTCTTTATGATCCTCTTCCACCATCCGCCAGGAACCTAAATGGACTTCGTAGACACTCATAGGCTCGCGCCCGCCATTGACTACATCAGAAACGTTTTGCTTCTTTTTGTTAAGGTACGCCTCGTCTTGCCATTGGTACTGTTCATGGTCATAAATAACTGAAGCAAAAGACGGATATTGCTCATGATAAAAACCGACTGGATCGGCCTTATGTGGCAGAACCTGACCCTGCGCATCCTTTAATTCGTATTTGTATTTGTCGCCAACTTGAAGGCCTGGTACAACAATCACAAAATGGCCGCACTGTGTTTTTTGCATGGGCAAGCGACGACCATCCCACTGGTTAAAGTCACCAATAAGAGAACAACTCATGGCATTCGGTGCATAGACTGCAAATCGAACAGCGGCTAATTTGCTTCTGGCCCCCGTTGATTTTGTTGCCGTACCAAACTCCACCTCAACGGTTTGAGCGCCTAACTGTTGATACACATTTTGCGGTTGACTGTTAAGATGATGAACCGCGTAAAAAGCTTCTTCTTTAAATTGATAAGGATCGACAATAATATAGTCGTGAACGCCGTTAGCGCCTTTAGCTTGAGTATGATTCGATGTATAAACCTTTAAGCGGTAATTGAACGCTTTTTTACGGTGTGCAAAAACCCCAACAAACAAACCGGACTCAGTCATTTGTTCTAACTCAGCGAGCACCCTATTTCGTTTGGCCTCTAACACTTCCACTTTTATTGCATTGGGTTGCCAAGTTTTTAACACATACCCTTTACTCGTATCGCTTTTAAACAAACCAAGCTCATCAAACGGAACGGTCAAAGTCGCTTCGTTTAATTGATTAGCAAGCGCAAAATATTGTGAATTTTGATTTGTTGACTGGCCATTTGACTGTGGCGCTTTTGATGGTTTGTTTTGGGTAGGCATTCTCGATTCCTTTAAATCACCTAGTCTGATAAACAAAACAGCACCCTAAGGTGCTGTTAAATTAGTTACGCATTTTGACGAGCTTTCGTTAAATCGTGAGTTAACTGATTCACTTCTGGCTTAGCAAATATATCCTCTAAATCAACGGAGAGCTTTCTACGCCAATTCGGGTATTCTTCGCTTGTACCAGGAATATTAACCGGCATGTCCATTTGCAACCAATCTTCAATCTGAAGACTTAACAGTGCTGAGCTGCCTTTGGCCATATGTATTTGCATGCCAAAATTTAGCTCCTGAGTCATGCCGACATAATTCGCATCGCGGCCTATATTATCAGGAATACTGTTGTGGCCATGCAAACTATCTAAAATAGATTGTTTAGCTTTAACACGGTCATCATAGAGGGTTTGCATCAGCTCATCACCTTGATACAAGCCAATCTCTTTACCTAACTCCAAGTCTTTACAATGCCAGTAACCGATTAGTGTAGGCATGTCGTGCGTGGTTAACGTTGCCATTGCTTGCTCTTTGTAGTGCATTGGCGAATAAAAGCCACCATCCTCTGCTTGCTCAAAGAAAAATACTTTGTATGAGTGTATGCCGTTTTCTTGAAGTTTGCCGACGATATCATCTGGAACTGTACCTAAGTCTTCACCGATGATTGCACATTCATTTAAATGACTTTCTAAAGCCAAAATCGCAAGTAAATCATCTACAGGGTAATAAACGTATGTACCTGCCTTAGCTGATTCGCCTTTTGGTACCCACCACAAACGTAACAATGCCATTACATGGTCGATACGTAATGCGCCACACGCTTTCATGTTCGAGCGGAACAAATCAATAATTGGCTGGTAAGACTGCTCGTACAGTTTAACAGGATCCATTGGTGGCAATCCCCAGTTTTGACCAAGTGGGCCTAAAACATCTGGTGGAGCACCTACTGAGGCGTCGGTACAGTATAGATCTTTGTTCGCCCAAATTTCTGTACTGCCTTCGCTTACACCTACCGCTAAGTCACGGTACGTGCCCATTGCCATGCCTTTTTCTTGACTAACGGCATTGGCTGTTTCAAGCTGCATTTGCGCAACAAACTGTAGATACGCATAAAAGTCGACTAGGTCTTCGTTTTCTTTTGCAAACTTGGCGACCGCAGGTGAGTCATAGTCTTTAAACTCGTCAGGCCACACTGGCCATCCCCAGTTATCACCAATATAACGACCTTCTGATTTAAACTTGTCTTGAATAGCATCAAATGTCGCCAATTGAGTTAAGCTTTCACCGCCCTCTTCTTTAAACGCTGCAAACGCTTTTGCAGAAGGGCTGTCTTTAGCTATTTCGTTTTCTTTAAAGTAAGTATAAAGAGGCTTTAAAGCTCTAAGCTTCATATCCATCACAGAGCCATAGTCGATGTGAGAAGCTTCACGAGCAGCCGCTAATTGTGCTTGGAATTCTGGGCTATTTACTAACTCTTGAGTTGCTTTATCTTGACCAAAACCGCTAACCGCTTCGACATCAATATAAATAACGTTTAACCAACGGCGAGAACTTGGGCTATAAGGACTACAAGCGTCGCCATTGTTTGGGTACAAAGCGTGGATTGGATTCAGACCAACGAAGTCTGCACCTCGATCTGCTACCTTTTCGATTAAGTTTGCCAAATCACTAAAGTCGCCCACACCCCAGTTAGATTTACTACGAACACAGTAAAGCTGAACACTAGGGCCCCATAGCTTTTTGCCCTCTTCGATTGGCTTTTGCTTAAAACACGACTTAGGTGCTACGATTAAACGACCTTCACCTAAAGGCTCTTCTTGACCTTCTTCTAATAAAGCTAAGTCGTAATAGCCCATGTCTAAATCAAAGTTTACATCGATGGCATACTGCTGAATCTCAATGTCATTAACTTCTGAACTGGCAACTAATTCATGCTCGATTGGTGTTATGACACTTTTTAATACAACTTTATCATTTTGCTTTGCGACAAGCGTAAGCTCATCGTTTACGAAATCGATTGGGAGCTTTATGAAAAAAGGCGCTGGTTGGCCAACACGGACGACTGTTGCTGGTTCAATGACAGTTAACCATGACGCTTTTACTTCTTCGTTAACTTTCTCTATTAATGCTGCTTCATCGTTTACTGGATAGCCCATCGCCGCCAGGATCTTTTCTTTTGAGGCCTGGTCTATAATGGCTTGGTTACCCCAAGCATCCGTGTACTGAGACTCGATTCCACGGGCTTGAACTAATTGTTCTATTAGCGATTCGTTCATGATTATTCCTATGCTGGGAAAATAAGGGCTAATATTCGATACTTAATCAGAATTTATGGCCGCTAACTATAAAGGCGTTTGCTTTCGTTTGACTACTACATACGTTTGCAAAACTTATAATAATTAGCATAAAACCGAATTGTCACACTAAACTTCTTTACTTCAAAGTAAAATAAATGTAATTTTATTACACTTTTGAAATATCCATTCAACATAACAGGATTAGATATGACTATTCGCGTTGCAATTAACGGTTTTGGCCGCATCGGCCGTAATATTCTTAGAGCTTTGTATGAATCAGAAAAGCAATACGATTTAAAAATTGTTGCAATTAATGACCTTGGTGATGCGAGTATCAATGCTCACCTTCTTAAATACGACACGGCTCACGGTCGTTTTAATGCAACGGTTGAACATACAGAAAACTCTATCACTGTGAATGGTGACGAAATTGCAGTAACGTCAGAGCGCAACCCTGCTGACTTGCCTTGGGCAGAGAAAAACATCGACATCGTGTTCGAATGTACCGGTATCTTTGCAACTAAAGAAGCAGCAAGCGCCCACCTCGAAGCTGGTGCCAAAAAAGTAATCATTTCTGCACCAGGTAAAAACGTTGATGCAACTGTTGTTTACGGTGTAAACCACGATGAAATCACGCCGGATATGACCGTTATCTCTAACGCTTCATGTACGACAAACTGTCTTGCCCCTATGGCGAAAGTATTAAACGATGAAATCGGTATCGAATCTGGTTTAATGAACACTATCCACGCTTACACAAACGACCAACGTTTGAGTGATGTTTATCACACTGACTTACGTCGTGCGCGTGCCGCGGCAATGTCTATGATTCCAACTAAAACTGGCGCTGCCGCTGCCGTAGGTTTAGTTGTTCCAGAACTAGCCGGTAAAGTTGATGGCTTGGCCGTTCGTGTACCTACTATTAACGTATCTCTAGTTGACTTAACTTTCATCGCCAAACGTGACACTTCTGTTGAAGAAGTGAATGACGTGATCCGTAAAGCAGTCGCTAAAGGCGGCCCTCTTGCTGAAGTATTAGCAGTCAATGACGAGCCGTTAGTTTCTATCGACTTCAATCACAACGCTTATTCGTCTAACTTTGACGCAACTGAAACTCGTGTTACTGGTCGCTTAGTAAAAGTAATGAGCTGGTATGACAATGAATGGGGATTCTCTAACCGTATGTTAGATAACGCTGTTTTATTAATGCAGTCGTAATAATATTTTAGACATTCTGGTCTATAGTAAAGGGTGAACATAGGTTCGCCCTTTTTTTCGTTTACAATTCGCAAATTTATATAATAAAAACAACAGCCAAATTATCATTTAGCCAGGGAATACGAATACACATGAGACAAAAGTACTTTAAAACCGAAATGGTCGACGGCCAAGTCATGTACAATATTAATCACCCTAAATTTGAGGCCAAGATTACTCAGCACGGTGGCCAACTTTTGTCATTTAAAGACACTCAATCTCAATCGGATTGGTTATGGCTGTCCAAATCTGCTTCATTAAAGGGGGACAGAGCAATTAGAGGCGGCGTCCCACTTTGTTGGCCTTGGTTTGGTCCATCACCCAACCCTAAGCTGCCTCAACACGGTTATGCAAGGGTTTTACCTTGGAACTTGTTAAGCTGTGAAGGCAACGAGTCCGAGCTTACTATTCGTTTGAACTGCAATTTAGAAGACGCTGAGATAGATTTAAAGCACCTATCACTCGTGGTTGAGTACATCCTTGGGGATGACATTAAGATAAATTTGCATACCGAGAACCTAACAGATAAAACAATTTCCATAAGCCAAGCGATCCACACATATTTCAATGTAAGTGATATTCACAAAACGAAAGTAAAAGGCTTAGAAGGTGTCACATACATTAATCAACTAACCGGCAAAGAGTTGCTCAACGAAAATGAGCTTGTGATAGCAGAAGAAGTAGACTGTATTTATAAAACCAACCAGTCAAAAGTCGTTATTAAAACACCTAATTGCCAGTATTTGATTTCAGGAAATCACTACGACTCTGTTGTTGTTTGGAATCCTTGGCAAGATAAAGCTAAATCAATGGCTGATTTTGATGACGAAGGATTCAAAGAAATGTTATGTGTTGAAATGGCTAATACTAATGCCCTTACGATTCCAGCTAAGCAAGACTTTACTCTCAGCCAACATATTCAGCGCATTTAGTCGTTAGAAGCGTTAATAAATAAAAAAAAGCCCAGCATAACTGCTGAGCTTTGATTTCTAGGATTTAAGTAAAGTTATCCTTGCACTGCTGCTTGCGCTAACTTTGTGATTTCATCCCACTTTTTCTCTTTTACAAGCGCATCAGGACACAACCAAGAGCCTCCACAACACATTACGTTGTTTAGGGCTAAGTAATCTTGATAATTACCTGGATTGATCCCACCTGTCGGACAAAATTTCACATCAGGGAATGGTCCGCCGATGGATTTTAAAGTTGGAACACCGCCAGACGCTTCCGCTGGGAAGAACTTAAAGTGCGTGTAACCTTTGTCTAAGCCAACCATTAATTCCGAAATGGATGAAATTCCTGGAATAAGGGCTATGCCTCCAGCGTTCGCTGCATCCAATAAGTCTGCTGTTAGACCAGGACTAATCGCAAATTTGGCGCCGGCTTCGGTCACTTGTTTTAACTGTTGTGCATTAGTTACTGTACCCGCGCCAATTAACGCCTCTGGTACATTTGTAGCAATCTCTCTAATTACATCAATCGCTGCAGGAGTACGAAGTGTTACTTCTAATACTTTAATACCGCCAGCAATCAATGCCTTTGCGATAGGAACTGCGTCTTCCACATCTTCTATAACCAAAACAGGGACTACCGGTCCAGCGGCGAATACTTCAGACGAGTCAATCAACCAATTACGCTCTGCCATACTATTTCCTTAATTCTTTAACTGTTTTGTTACAGTTCTTGTTTTAAATACGCTGCACAACCAATTAAACCTGGTTGTGGTTCTGTGACGACATAAACTGGTATGCCAGAGACAAACGGACGAAAACGGCCTTTTGCTTCAAATTGTTCTCTAAAATCACTTTGCTTTAAATAATCGATAAACCTCGGCACGATTCCGCCAGCAATATAAACACCACCAAACGTCGCAAGTGTTAACGCGAGGTTACCGCCAAACGTACCTAGTATTCTGCAAAAAACGGCTAGTGTTTTTTCTGCAATTGGATCAGTTTGATCAATCGCGTGATTACTAATGTCTGCTGGCTGATAGTTCTGCGCCTCAACGTTATTAATCGCACAAAGAGATTGGTAGATTTGGACTAAACCCAAACCAGACAATAACTGTTCTGCCGACACCGTTGGGTACTTTTTCTTGAGTTCCTTAAGGATTGCAATTTGCTCATCGTCAGTTGGAGTGAAGTCGACATGACCACCCTCACCGCCTAACGGCACCCATTTATTCGCAACGTTGACAAGGTGGGCTACACCTAAACCAGTACCCGCGCCGTAAATAGCAATAGGTTTATTAGCTTGTGGCTCTGTACCACCAATTTGTTCTTTTGCTTCTGGAGAAAGTTGAGGTACCGCCATCGCGATAGCGGTAAAGTCATTGATCACAATTAACTTTTCAAAACCGAATTGCTTAGCCAATGCCTTTTGAGAAAAGCACCAATGGTTGTTCGTTAAATCAACCTTATCGCCCGTCACAGGACAAGCAACGTCGAGACAGGCAAAGTGAACGTCAAAATCTAGAAACGACAAATATTGTGTAATCGCACCATCGATATTGTCAAAATCAGCACAACGATAGGTTTGTACTCGATCGATTTCTAGCGTAGCTAAATCAGCAATCGCTAGTCGAATATTTGTACCGCCGATATCGGCAACTAAAGCTTGTAAAGACATGGTCAACTACGCCTCGTGGAAAATACAGCTAGCACCTTCTTCAGGTGTTGTTAATACTTGGCGGAAACCGTTAAACATTTCACGGCCCATTCCTTCACGCTCTTCAGACAAGTCCTTAGGTACAACAGTACGTTTCGCTAACTCTTCATCAGAAACGTGTAGTTTGATCAGGTTGTTTTGTGAGTCAACTTCGATGATGTCACCGTCTTGTACTTTAGCGATAAGACCACCGTCTAATGCTTCTGGATACAGGTGAATTGCAGCAGGTACTTTACCTGATGCACCTGACATACGACCGTCCGTTACAAGCGCGACTTTATAGCCTTTATCTTGTAATACACCTAAAGGTGGAGTTAGTTTGTGAAGCTCTGGCATACCAATCGCTCGAGGACCTTGGTAGCGAACAACAACAACACAGTCCTTGTTTAGGTCACCAGCTTTAAACGCCCCGTCTAAATCATGTTGGCTTTCAAATACAACAGCTGGCGCTTTAACGACCGCTCGTGGGTCTCTTAACGCAGACGTTTTAATAACAGCACGACCAAGATTACCTTCTAAGACAGACAAACCGCCATCTGGCTTGAATGGCTTTTCAATGGTGCTTAGTACTTCTGGATCACCAGATTGCTCAGGGCTATCTACCCATACAAGTTTGCCATCACGAAGTGCAGGCTCTTTGGTGTATTTTTCTAGGCCTTCACCGCAAATTGTTTTCACGTCATTGTGGATGAAACCACCGCGTAATAACTCTTTAATAAGTAGTGCCATACCACCTGCTGCTTGGAAGTGGTTGATATCTGCTTGGCCATTTGGATAAATCTTAGTAAGAAGTGGCGTAACAGACGATAACGCATCCATGTCATCCCAATTCACAATGATACCTGCCGCTCTCGCCATCGCCACTAAATGCATTGTGTGGTTGGTTGAACCACCAGTAGCAAGAAGACCAACGATGCCATTAACAACCGATTTTTCATCGACGATATGGCCGATTGGCGTGTAATCAGTGCCTAAGTCTGTAATACGTGTAGCTTGAATTGCTGCAGCTTCAGTTAATGCTTCACGTAACTCTGTACCAGGATTAACAAATGACGCACCTGGTAAATGAAGACCCATGATTTCAACAACCAATTGGTTTGAATTTGCTGTACCGTAAAAAGTACAAGTACCGGCAGAGTGGTAAGACTTAGACTCAGACTCTAATAGCTCGTCACGACCGACTTTGCCTTCAGCGTATAACTGCCTAACACGTGCTTTTTCTTTGTTTGGAATACCCGACTCCATTGGGCCGGCAGGAATGAATACAAATGGTAAGTGACCAAAAGATAATGCAGACATTACTAAGCCTGGGACAATTTTGTCACAGATACCCATCATAACGGCACCGTCAAACATATTGTGTGAGAGGCCAATAGCTGCACTCATCGCAATAACGTCACGGCTCATTAAGCTCAAGTCCATGCCAGGCTGACCTTGTGTTACACCGTCACACATTGCCGGTACGCCGCCAGCAAATTGAGCAACAGAACCAACCTTTTCAACCGCTGCGCGGATTTTGTCCGGGTAGACTTCATATGGTTGGTGGGCAGATAACATATCATTGTATGAAGAGATCATACCGATGTTAGCTTTGGTCAGCGCTGTTAAGTCTTTCTTTTGTTCTGGCTTACAGGCAGCAAAACCATGAGCTAAGTTACCACAAGACAAAACCCCACGGTGAGGGCCGTGCAGTCTTGCACGTTCAATTTTTTCTAAGTAGGCCTTACGAGTCGCTTTACTACGCTCGATAATACGGTCCGTAACTTTTTGGATAACCGGGTTCATAAATACTCCTAGCGGGCTACTTTGCCGTCGCTAACATAATGGTCATTGGAACGTCTGTTTGATTTAAAAAAGCATTAATAGGTGCTAGACGTTCATCTTTAGAATTTGATACTTGTTCCAAAACAGCTTCTTTACTCTCACCAACTAAGTGAAGATAAAGCTGCTTTGAATTTAATAACGCCTTTTTACTGAAGGTCATTCGTTGATGAGGCGCAGTTTTAGGTTCGGTAGCGAGAATTAACGCATCTGTTGTTAGACCTTCTTCTAGTTGATCACAACAAGGGAATATTGAAGCCGTATGCCCGTCTTCACCCATTCCCAAGATAACAACATCAAACGGTGTTCTAATGTTGCTCAAGTTTGTCGTCACTTCTGACACCGCATCAAACGCATTCTCGTGTTGGGTCTTCATACCAATAAATCTTGCAGCGGCTGCTTTTTCTTGGATTAAATTTTGACGGACCATGGTTTCATTGGACGCGCTGTCATCTAAATTGACCCAACGATCATCGACTAAAGCGATCGTCACTTTTGACCAGTCGATGTCCTTATGCTTTAAAACAGCAAATAGTGCTTTCGGGGTGTTGCCACCAGACACTAACAGTGACGCTGCACCATTTTCAGCAATACCTTGAGATAACTTGGCTGCTATTTCATCGGCAAAAACTGTGTTTAATTCTGTTGCAGTAGCAAATTTTTTCATTTGTGCATTCATAACTATT
>NZ_CEYNSH010000033.1:0-23245 GCF_982872775.1 Psychrosphaera sp.
ATATAAAAAGACGAACACCTTATGAGTTCATTATTTTCTAGGTCTGTTTTATATATTCTAGCTTGATACACTATATTGTAATTATCGATTTATTTTTAAGGCGAAGCTCTTGTCCAACTTTAATGTTTTACATTTATCTGAAGATGACTTTGAAAAAGTAATCACTTTAGGAAATGCTGTTCATGGTGACGGTTATTTAGATTTGTCTTCGATTAGTAAGATGCTTGATAAAAGTAAAAAAGGTGACCTTAATTCTAGCTATGTAATGTACGACGGTGACAAACTCGTCGGTTTTAGGATCACTTATGCGCCAGGTCAATGGGAATTAGACAAATGGTGTACTCCTGATGAATGGCCTGTAGCTAAAGACGACGTTGCTTATTTCAAATGTAATACGATCGATCCAGACTATCAGGGTAAAGGTCTTGGCGGTCAACTATTAAAAACCTCCATAGAAACACTTAAAAAGATGGGGGCAAAAGCGGGCTTAAGTCACATTTGGATGCAAAGTCCTGGAAATGCTTCCTTTAAGTATTTTACAAAAGCCGGTGGTCAACTGATCAAAACTCATCCGCGTCGTTGGAACGACGATCCCTCGCTGCCGGATTACAATTGTATTATATGTGGAACAGATTGTTATTGTGACGCATCAGAAATGATCTTGGTGTTTGATAAGTAAAATATAGATAGATAACAATAAGCAGTGCGTTATATGTATGACCCTTTTATAGATAGACAAATTCCCTCTGATCAACCAACATCAGATTCTTATTGGCAATCAACGGCTTCCATTTACAAAGCTTCCCGGCTCGATCAAGAAATAGAGACGGATGTCGTTATCATTGGTGGTGGTTTTACTGGCCTTTGCTGTGCGATTTCCACAACGCAAGGCTCAAATTCTTCTGTTGTCGTTTTAGAAGCAAATAATATTGGCTGGGGATGTAGTAGCCGAAATGCTGGTTTTGTCTTACCAGGCTCTGGCCGTTTGAGTTATCAACAGATGGAATCTCGGTATGGTTTGGAACAGGCTCAAGTACTCCACCAACAATATATGGATGCAATTTCACTCGTTGAAAAACGAGTTAGCGCAATTAGTGATCACGCCGATAAAACCGAAAAGGGTTATTTAAAGTTAGCTCATAGTTCCAAATGGTTTGATAAACTACAACATAGTGCAGATTACCTAGCAAAACACTTTGACTACGAAGTTGAGACGTTTGACTCAACGTCATTTAAAGAGCAATTCGTTGATCACAACAAGGTATTCGGTGCGATACGCTACAAAAATGGATTTGGCGTTAACCCACTCAAGCTCGTTAACCATTATGCGAGTCTCGCGCTTAATAACAACGTTCAATTATTCGAGCACTCTCCGGTTATTGAAATTCACACTGATAAGCAAGCCGGCAGTTACTTACATACCATCAAGACAAGCAAAGGTTCAGTACGGGCAAAAAAAGTGGTCATTGCAACTAATGGCTATACACCTAAAGGTTTGCCAACCCCTCTTTCAGGAAAAATATTACCTGTACTTACTAGCGTAATCGTTACTCGCCCTCTCACAAGTGAAGAGCTTAAACGGGCTAACTTCCTGTCCCATCAAGTAATGATGGATACAAGAGAACTCAAGTATTATTACCGTCTGCTTCCGGACAACCGAATTTTGTTTGGCGGTCGCAGTGCAATTTCAGGTAAAGCCTCGAATGATCCCAAATATCAACAACGACTCCTGGCAGAATTAAAAGAAACCTTTGTCGGCCTCGAGAAAGTTAGTTTAGATTATGTTTGGAGCGGTTGGATTTCTGTCGCATTTGATCAGATGCCTCACTTGTTTAGAACAAGTGACGATATATTTTATGCGACAGGTTATTGTGGCTCCGGAGTGTCTTTTAGTAGTTGGGCCGGGGATGCTTTAGGAAAAATGATCAACGAAGAATCATTTCAAAGTCCTTTGTTAACTGAGTTACCTCGTTTTCCTTTTTCACCGTTTAGAAGACTTGGCCAGAGAATGTTTTATCAATACGGTCGCTTAAAAGACGCGCTTGGCTAAACAAATGAGCCTTTTACCAAAATAAGACATTGCTAGCCAGAAACAGAAGACCCAAGCTTAGACATAAACTTGGGTCTTTTTTTTAATAATCGTCGCATCTACAAAAATCGCTCGTTATTTATAATTTCGAAACGCCTTTTGGGAATAGGTGACAGCTTAATACATAAGTGCATAAAGTTTGCGACGATATGTCGGTGCTAGCTCATCTCCAGCAGGTAGGCTGTTTAGTAGATCAACAAACACTTTTTTAGCATCTTCAAACGCCATGTCTTTTTGCAAGATTTGATATAGCAGCTCTAACGCTTCTTCATTTCGATGAGCTTGATTTAACGCCAGCGCGAGTTGCTTTTTGATATCAAGTGCATCTGGTTGTTTAGCTAGTTCGTCCTGAAGTGCTCGAATTTCAGGAGAATCTGCTGCTTGTTCCGCTAAGTCTATTTTTGCCAACACGTGTTGATATTGTGAGTTTTGATCAACCATCTTAACTTGACCAATGAGCTCTTTTGCTTCTTCCAGCTTACCAAGCTCAACACTGATATCAGCTAATAACAACAAAAAGTCTGCATTTTCTGGCTCATAGGCTAACGCTTGTTTAGCTAATGGATACGCCTCAGCCATTTTACCTTGTTGATGAAAACCCAAAGCTTTAGCCGCAAGTTCATCTTGTGGTTTGGGTAAATGCTTTTCCAACATAGCGCGAATTTCTGACTCAGGTTGAACACCTGCAAAACCATCGATAGGTTGACCGTCTTTAAATACCATTACTGTTGGTAAGCTCTTTATGCCAAATTGCATTGCTAACTGTTGCTCTTGGTCACAGTTCACTTTTGCCAATATCATTTGCCCTTCGAACTCAGCCGCTAGCTTGTCTAGTACAGGCATTAATTGTTTACATGGCTCACACCAGTCAGCCCAAAAATCGATAACAAAAACAGTACCAGCTGGCGCATCTAACAAATCTTGTTGTATGTTTTGTGCGGTTAGATTGATTATATTTGCTGACATAACACTCTTCATTCTTTAATCATTATTTTGCAATGTTGCCACTGCTAAACAAAAAAGCCAACGATTCGACGTTGGCTTTTGCTGTAATGCTAATCGCGTTGTTCATCTGAATAACGCATCACACTTTTTAATACTACTTATATTCTACTTCAATAATTTCGAATTCAACCGCACCCGCTGGCGTGTTGATTGTTACGACATCATCAAGTTCTTTACCAATTAGACCACGAGCAATCGGTGAACCAATTGAAATCTTGCCTGTTTTAATATCTGCTTCGTCTTCACCGACGATGTGGTAAGTCGTTTCTTCATCAGTATCACAATTAAGAATAGTAACGGTAGTGCCAAAAATGACTTTACCGTTATTTTCCATTTTTGTGACATCAATGATTTGTGAATTAGATAATTTGGCTTCAATTTCTTGAATTCGACCTTCACAAAAGCCTTGCTGTTCACGCGCTGCGTGATACTCGGCATTTTCCTTCAGGTCACCGTGCTCACGTGCCTCTGCAATATCAGCAACGATACGTGGACGGACAACAGTTTTTAGTTCATGTAACTCTTCGCGCAGGGCTTCCGCGCCCTGCACTGTCATTGGTACTTGAGTACTCATCTTATTGAATTCTCTTATGTAAGTTTTGCACTGACTCTACACTACCACGATCATCGGCAGTATTTGCTAAACAGGTAGCAAATGCTGCGTTTAATGTTGTGGTGTAATTCGCTTTGTATTGTAATGCGCCACGACGGAGAGTTTTCGAGTCTTCAATCGCTTGACGACCTTCAACAGTATTCACAATGTAGTTATATTCACCGTTTTTAATACGGTCAAGAATGTGAGGACGGCCTTCAAAGACTTTATTAACTTTACGGCTTTCAATGCCCGCTTCGGTTAATGTTTTATGGCTTCCGCGTGTCGCGTCTAGTTCGAATCCAGCTTCAATTAACTTCTTAGCTAGATCAATAACTCTGACTTTATCTGCATCACGCACAGAAATCAATGCCCTACCGCCACGAGCCAATTCGATACTCGCACCAAGTTGTGCTTTTGCGTAGGCTTCTTCAAAGGTATTACCAACACCCATAACTTCACCAGTCGAACGCATTTCAGGGCCGCGAATTGGATCAACACCGTGGAATTTATTGAATGGAATCACCACTTCTTTCACAGAGTAATATGGAGGAATAATTTCTTCAGTAATACCTTGCTCTGCTAGTGTCTTACCAGACATAACTCGCGCAGCTACTTTAGCTAGCGGCACACCTGTCGCTTTAGAAACAAACGGCACCGTACGCGCGGCACGAGGATTTACCTCGATTAAGTAAACTTGACCGTCTTTTACTGCAAACTGAGTATTCATCAAACCGATAACGCCCAATTCCAATGCCATATCACGAACTTGTTTACGCATTACATCTTGGATATTACGTGGCAATGAGTACGCTGGTAAAGAACATGCCGAGTCACCTGAGTGAACACCCGCTTGTTCGATATGTTCCATGATACCACCGATAACCACATCGGTACCGTCACAAATCGCATCAACGTCAACTTCGATTGCATCATCTAAGAAACGGTCTAATAAAACAGGCGCTTCATTCGAAACTGAAACCGCCTCAGTCATATAACGACGCAAGTCAGCTTCGTCATATACGATTTCCATCGCACGACCACCTAGTACATAAGATGGACGAACAACAAGAGGGAAACCAATTTCTAGACTCTTGCTTACCGCCTGTTCAACTGAAGTCACCGTAGCGTTCTCAGGTTGTAACAAGTCCAAGCGCTCAACCATTTGTTGGAATCGTTCACGGTCTTCTGCGCGGTCAATCGCATCTGGTGACGTACCAATGACTGGCACACCATTCGCTTCTAGTTCACGAGCAAGTTTAAGTGGTGTTTGACCACCGTATTGAACGATAACGCCTTTTGGTTTTTCAACACGAACAATCTCTAAAACGTCTTCAAGTGTAATTGGCTCAAAGTACAAACGGTCAGAAGTGTCGTAATCAGTTGAAACCGTTTCTGGGTTACAGTTAACCATGATGGTCTCGTAACCGTCTTCGCGAAGTGCTAATGCGGCGTGAACACAGCAGTAGTCAAACTCAATACCTTGACCGATACGGTTAGGACCACCGCCGATAACCATGATCTTATCTTTGTCTGAAGCATTCGACTCACACTCTTCATCATATGAAGAATACATATATGCGGTATCAGAGCTAAATTCTGCCGCACAGGTATCAACACGCTTGTAAACAGGAAGAATATCGAAGCCTTGACGCTTTTTGCGAACTTCTTTTTCACTAATCGCTAATACGTCTGCGATGCGTTTGTCGGCAAAACCTTTTCGTTTCAAGCGACGAAGGAAGTCTTGATCTAAACCAGCAAAGCCACGCTCAGCAATTAACTTTTCTTCTTTGACGATGTCTTCGATTTGCACCAAGAACCATGGGTCAATATTGGTCAGCTTGAAGATAGCTTCGAGGTCCATGCCATTACGGAACGCATCAGCAATGTACCAAATACGCTCTGCACCTGGCTCTTTCAATTCATGAATAATACGGTCATGCGCATCTTCTGCAGACAAGTCAATAATTGGATCAAAGCCAGAAACACCAACTTCTAATCCACGCAATGCTTTTTGCATCGATTCTTGCTGATTACGGCCAATAGCCATAACTTCGCCTACTGACTTCATTTGCGTTGTTAAACGATCGTCTGAACCAGCGAACTTTTCAAAGTTAAAGCGAGGAATCTTAGTCACAACATAATCGATGGTCGGCTCGAATGATGCAGGGGTTGCACCACCTGTGATGTCATTGCTCAATTCATCAAGTGTATAACCTACTGCTAGCTTGGCCGCGATTTTAGCAATTGGGAAACCCGTTGCTTTTGATGCCAATGCAGATGAACGAGATACACGTGGGTTCATCTCGATGATAACCATACGGCCATCTTTTGGATTGATACCAAACTGTACGTTTGAACCACCTGTTTCAACACCGATTTCACGCAATACCGCACAAGAGGCATTACGCATGATTTGGTATTCTTTGTCTGTCAGTGTTTGGGCTGGTGCTACTGTGATTGAGTCACCTGTATGAACACCCATAGGGTCGAAGTTTTCAATCGCACAGATAATAATGCAGTTGTCGTTTTTGTCGCGAACCACTTCCATTTCATATTCTTTCCAACCAATCAAAGATTCGTCGATAAGAAGCTCGTTAGTAGGAGAAAGGTCTAAACCACGGCGACAAATTTCGTCAAACTCTTCTTTGTTGTAAGCAATACCACCACCGGTACCACCCATAGTGAAAGAAGGACGAATAATACAAGGGAAACCAATGCGAGTTAGAACATCGTAAGCGCCTTCAAGCGTGTTACAAGTTTCTGCGCGAGGACATTCAAGGCCAATGTCTTTCATAGCCTTGTCAAAACGACTGCGATCTTCTGCTTTATCGATGGCATCTGCTGATGCACCGATCATCTCTACGCCGTACTTTTCTAAAACGCCGTGTTTTTCTAAATCAAGCGCACAGTTCAGTGCAGTTTGACCACCCATTGTCGGTAAAACCGCGTCTGGGCGCTCTTTTTCAATGATTTTTTCGACTACTTCCCAGTGAATCGGCTCGATATAGGTTGCATCGGCCATCTCTGGATCAGTCATGATCGTTGCTGGGTTCGAGTTGACTAGGATGACTCGATACCCTTCTTCTCTTAATGCTTTACAGGCCTGAGCACCTGAATAGTCAAACTCACAAGCTTGACCAATAACTATTGGACCCGCGCCCAATAATAAAATGCTTTTGATGTCGGAACGTTTTGGCATAGTTAAATTCTCTTAATTCGGTCAGTTTTACTTACGTTCGCTCATTAGTTCGATAAAGTTATCGAACAATGGTGCCGCGTCATGAGGACCCGGGCTTGCCTCAGGATGGCCTTGGAAACTAAAGGCTGGTTTATCCGTACGACGGATGCCTTGTAACGTGCCATCAAAGAGAGATTTGTGCGTCGCTTCAAGATTGGCTGGTAATGAGTCTTCTTCAACCGCAAAACCGTGGTTTTGAGCCGTGATCATCACGCGCTTGTTTGCTAAATCTTGAACTGGGTGGTTGCCACCGTGGTGACCGAATTTCATTTTGGCTGTTTGTGCCCCACTTGCTAGCGCAAGTAACTGGTGACCAAGACAAATACCAAAAATAGGAATGTCTGTTTCTAGGAAAGACTTAATTGCTTCGATGGCGTAGTCACAAGGTTCTGGATCGCCAGGGCCATTTGATAAAAAGATACCATCTGGGTTTAGAGCCAACACATCTTTTGCCGATGTCTGTGCAGGAACCACCGTCAATTTACAACCGCGGTCTACTAACATACGAAGAATGTTTCGTTTGACACCAAAGTCATACGCCACAACATGGAATTTAGGATCTGTCAGCTCGCTAAAGCCTTTACCTAACTCCCAACTTCCCATGTTCCAAGTGGTCATCTCTTTACACGAAACCACTTTTGCCAAATCCATACCTTTTAGACCTGGGAAGTCTTTAGCTGCTGCAGCCGCTTTTTGCTGAAGCTCTTCAGTGATTTCATTAGCCGCAATAATACAGCCTTTTTGCGCACCTTTATCGCGAAGAATTCGAGTCAATTTACGAGTGTCAATGTCTGCAATCGCAACAACATTGTTTGACGTAAGGTAGCTCGACAAATCTTGTTCACTTCGGAAATTACTTGCCACTAACGGAAGATCGCGAATGACTAGGCCTTTTGCCCATATTTTGTCATTTTCTTCGTCTTCAGAGTTGGTGCCGTAATTGCCGATGTGGGGATAAGTGAGAGTGATGATTTGTTCAGCGTATGAGGGGTCGGTGAGAATTTCTTGGTAGCCTGTCATGGAAGTATTAAAGACAACTTCACCGACAGAAATACCTTCTGCACCAATTGCAGATCCTCGAAAAATAGTTCCGTCTTCTAGAACTAAAAGCGCGGGTTGAGTCAAGATAACCTCCTAGCATCATAGAGCAGATTGAGGGGTGAATCTGCTTCCGGTTAATCTTAGCCTGTATAACTAAAGGCAAATTCCGGTTATTGTAGCTACGAAATCGAAAATAGGCTAGAAAAATTTCATTAAATATCAAAAACAACAAGTTTAGACTGAAATTCTTCTATAGCCCCAGTTTCTACAACTTAATTACTTAAAATTAAGCACATCTTGCATATCAAAAAGTCCATTTTCCTTATTTGCGAGCCAAGCGGCAGCCCTTACAGCACCTTTAGCAAAGGTTAAGCGGTCTGTCGCTTTATGAGTTATTTCGAGTCTTTCACCAATATCAGCAAACAAAGCGGTATGTTCACCTACTATATCTCCAGCACGAAGACTCGCAAAGCCAATTGAACCTTCTTTTCTTTCACCAACGTAGCCATTGCGGTTAAACTCCGCCACATCTTCTAATTTTACATTAAGTCCTTTGGCAATGGCTTCACCCATTGATAACGCTGTACCGGATGGTGCGTCCTTTTTGAATTTGTGGTGAGACTCGACAATTTCGATATCAGAAGACTGTCCCATCGTTTGTGCTGCTATCTCTAGCAGTTTATGCATGAGGTTTACGCCAGTACTGAAATTTGTGGCATACACGATGGCTATGTGCTGACTTGCTTGCTCTAACATTTGTTTCTGAGCTTCTGAAATGCCTGTTACACCAATGACCATGTTTTTCTTTTGTTTGATACATTGTTCGACGTGACGGTCTAATGCTTCAGGTAAAGTAAAATCAATCCACACATCGGCATCGTCAATCAGACCTATAGTACCCTCTTTTATTGCGACACCATAATTATCTAAACCTACAAGCTCACCTACATCAGCGCCAATAACGGTTGATGTGGCACGTACTGAAGCCGCCCCAATCGAGATTTTTTGATCTGCGCTTGAATACTCGATTCCCGCTTCAATTAAGCGGCGTCCCATTCGGCCATTAGCGCCAAAAATACCAAGTCGGGTATTAACAACAGAATTAGATGCTGACATTGTGTCTCTCTTAAAAATGATTGAATAGATTACTTAAAAATACGATTCGTGCTTAAGTGTTAAATACTACACTATTATCTAACGACTCTCATATGCAGATTAATGATAAATAGTAGTTTTTAGGCATATTTTACTTATACTAAAAAGAGACGATAAAAGAGGCCTTTATGAGAACATTTTCTAGCGCAACATTTAAAGCACTGCTGCTCACCTGTACCCTAGCCTTGTCTGGGTGCCAAACTGCGTATTATTCTGCCATGGAAAAAGTCGGTATCCACAAAAGAGACATCCTAGTAGACCGCGTTGAAGAAGCTCGTGATGCACAAACCGAAACTCAAGAGGAGTTTCAATCGGCCTACGAGCGTTTAGTCACGCTGACAAATTTTGATGGAGGCGAAGTCGAGCGAATTTACAATCAACTCAACGATGATTATGAGTCGAGCGAGGCTGCAGCAAATCAAGTTCGTAGTCGTATAGAAGCGGTTGAAACCGTTGCCGAAGACCTCTTTGACGAGTGGCAAAACGAACTCAGTGAATATTCAAATGCAAGGCTCAGAAATGCTAGCGAACGCAAACTGAAAGAGACCGAAAGACAGTTTAATCAATTATTGAGAAGCATGCGAAGAGCTGAGTCAAAAATGGATCCCGTTTTAGCCACATTAAAAGACAACGTATTATATTTAAAACACAACTTAAATGCGGCAGCCGTTGCGGCAATCAAGGGCGAATTTGACAGCCTAAAAACGGAAATATCAACGCTTATCACTGATATGAGTAAAGCAATTGATGAATCAAATCAGTTTATCGACACATTAAAAGCACAAGGCTAACTCTCATCGATTTTGTTCTAGTCAAATTGTGTCCAGACATAAAAAAAGCACCTACTCGGTGCTTTTTTTTGTTTTTAATGTAATAGGTGCCTTGGCCAGTTCACTTTTTTAGCGACCAACTTCACACAGTAACTATTACTTCACAGTGACTACTCTGGTGCTTTAGAAACCATAACCATCGCAGGTCTTAACAAACGACCGTTTAGGGTAAAGCCTTTTTGCATTACCGCGATAACTGTGTTTGGTTCAACATCTGCAGATGGTTGCATAGACATAGCTTGGTGTAGTTCTGCGTTAAACTTCTCACCTTGTGGGTCAACAATCTCTACACCAAATTTAGCAACAGCATCAATAAATGACTTTTGCGTCAGCTCAATACCTTCAAGAACAGGCTTAAGCGTTTCATTTTCTTTATCAGAAAACTGAATCGCACGTTCCAAGTTATCAATTACCGGAAGCAATTCATTTGCGAATTTTTCTAACGCAAATTTGTGCGCTTTTTCTACGTCCATTGAAGCACGACGACGGATATTGTCGACTTCTGCAGCCGCGCGAACAACTGAGTCTTGCTGTTCTTGCACTTTTGCTTCTGAAGCCGCTAAGGCAGCTTCAAGCTCAGCAATGCGTTCTTCTGCAGACTGAACATTACCTTCAGCAGTGTTCGCTTCTGACCCTTCTTGTTGGTCAACGTTTTGGTCTTGAGCATTTTGCGCCTGCTCAGGTTCAACTTGATCGTCTTGTTTAATAGGCTCTTGTTCAGACATGAGTCTTACTACTCCAAACTATTCGAGTGTTAAAATAAAATTGATTGAGCGTATTATGGGGATTACTGCTGACGATTCAAGGCCGCAGTGAGAATATTCGCAGATAAATCGACGGCTGAAATAACGGACGCGTAATCCATGCGTTTTGGCCCGACAACCGCCATGACTCCGACCACTCTATCTCCTTTCATAAAAGACTTTGCCACCATTGAACATTTGTTTAACGCTGATATGCCCATTTCATCACCTATGAAAACATGAACATTTTGGCTGCTACAACACGCAGAAAAAACCGGTTGAAGGATGTTAATATTTTCAACGGCCTTTAATACCTGTTTAAGATCGGTTGTCTCTGTCGCTATTTCACTGTTGAGTAAACGTGTTTCGGATGCTCTAAACAATACCTGTTCGTTCAGTTCCACCGCTTCTCCAAACAAAGCTCGCCTAACCAGTTCCTGAACTTCACTACTCGCTTGTTTTAAAAAGTAGCCCAAACGTTGACGCCCTTCTTCCAAAGAAAAACCAGCAAGTGCTGAATTGAGCATTTGTAACGTTTGTTGAAGTACATTATCTTCGATTGAAAATGGTAAATCGACAACGCGGTTTTGGACTTCATCGTGTTGATCAATCAATACACACAACAATCGTTTATCGGCAAGTCGAACCAACTCTAGTTGACGGATGACAGTGTCGTTGGTCTTTGGCATCGCAACCAAACCGGTTAGTTTTGTCATGTCCGCAATCATACGAGCCGCTTTGTGGCACATTTCTGGAGGTGTTGCAGAATTAACTAAATTGGCCGTTAGCTGTTGTAGTTGACCTTGATCGGCTGACTCGAAACTCAGTAATTGATTTACGTAATGACGCAAACCTTTTGTCGTTGGAATTCGACCCGCGCTAGTATGAGGTGAATAAATAAACCCGTCCTGCTCTAGGCCCATCATTACATTTCGAATCGTAGCGGGGCTAGCTTGAATGTTGGACTCATCAACAATAAATTTAGATGAAATAGGTACACCTAAGGTGAGATAACTTCTTATCACCAAGGACAACACAGCTTCAGCACGTTGATTTTTATTTAATTTTGTCATCTAAATTTATATCTCTGACTTCTAATTCAGGAAGAAACAAGCTATAACGCCTACTATGCTGTTATTGGGGCACAATGGAATAATACAATGACGAAACACTTTAAAACAATTGGCATAATCGGCAAAGCAAATCATGAAGCGACAATGCAAACAGTGCAAGAGCTTTATGACTTTTTAGAAGCTGAGGATTATCACATCGTCATTGACGAGAATATTGCTCATCATATTAAATCAGGCAAACCTGAAGTTGCCGATGTGGTAGAGCTGGGTAAACGCTGTGATTTAGCAATCGTTGTGGGCGGTGATGGCAATATGCTCGGGGCCGCTCGTGTTTTAAGCCGGTTTGATATTGCCGTTATTGGTGTTAATCGAGGTAACCTAGGGTTCTTAACAGACCTAGATCCAGACAACTTTAAAGACTGCCTAAGCAAAGTATTAGAGGGCGACTACAGAACCGAAATGCGATTCTTATTAGATGTCAGCGTCCATCGCCATCAAACAGTCAAAGCCACAAATTCTGCCATGAACGAAGTGGTGCTTCACGCTGATAAAGTGGCTCATATGATTGAGTTTGAGGCCTACATCAATAATTCATTTGTTTTCCATCAACGCTCTGATGGTTTGATCATCAGTACCCCAACAGGCTCAACCGCTTACTCGCTCTCAGGCGGTGGCCCTATCGTTCACCCTAGCCTTAACGCCCTATCGCTGGTACCAATGTTCCCACATACATTGACAAGTCGACCGCTGGTTATTGACGCTGACAATGAAATTAAAATCATCGTCAGTAGTGATAATGACGCGCAATTACAGATAAGTTGTGACTCTCACGTAGTTCTGTCTGTTCTACCAGGCGATGAGATTATCGTTAAAAAACATCCGCTAGGGTTGCGACTCATTCACCCAATTAACCATGATTATTATGACGTGCTACGTAAAAAGCTTAACTGGGGCAAACAAAACTACTAAATCACGGCCAAATTAACGACTTAGAAAAAAGTCTAAAAACTATCCGCTTTTTATTGGACAGACAACAAAAAACCAATTACTGTATATACCAACAGTAATTGATAAATTTGATGTCAGGTTATGTTAGTTTCTTTAGCAATTCAAAACTTTGCCATTGTTCGCCAGCTAGAGGTGAATTGGCACAAAGGTATGACAACTATTACAGGTGAAACTGGAGCGGGTAAATCTATCGCTATAGATGCACTCGCTCAGGCTCTTGGTGAGCGCAGCGAAGCAAGTATGGTACGGACAGGAGCCAATAAAGCAGAAGTCATCGCTAGTTTTGATTTATCTAATTTGCCAGCAGCGCAAGCCTGGTTGGACGCGCATGATCTTAGTGCTGAACAAGACTGTATTTTACGTCGAGTTATCTCAAAAGAAGGCCGCTCAAAAGCCTACATCAACGGCACCCCTGTTCCTGCCTCTCAATTAAAACAAATCGGCGCTAAGCTGGTCAGTATTCACGGCCAACACGCCCACACGTTATTAACTAAAGCCGACCATCAAAGAGAGCTACTAGACGAATACGCGGGCAATGACTTGCTCTCAGGTCAAGTACGTGAAGCCTACAATAAGTGGCAAAAAATCGGTAAAGAGTATGATTCACTTTTAGAGAAACAACACGAGTTTAATGCCCAAAGGCAATTACTCGAATATCAAGTGCAAGAGCTTGAAGAAGCACAACTTGAGCCTGGTGAGTATAAAAACATTGAGCAAGAACACCAAAGGCTACATCATGCCCAAAGTTTAGTTGCCGATAGTCAACAGGCCTTGTCCTTGTTGTACGAAGGCGACGAGGGTAATGCATATTCGGCGTTACAGCATTCACTTTCTATGCTGACAAAGTCTGCGGCTATTGACAGTAAACTAGACGGATCAGTTGAGCTTATTAATAATGCTTTAATTCAGTTAGAAGAAGGCGTCAACGAGTTAAGAAGTTATAACGATCAACTCGAGATCAACCCAGAACGACTGTTTGAAATAGAGTCACGCCTAAGCACTTTAGTCGACCTTGCAAGAAAACATCAAGTAGAACCAGATGACCTTCCAGAACACTATCAACGCCTTGCCGACGAGCTAAAATTGATTGATGACTCAGGTGATCGAATTGAACAGCTCAAGATAGAGCAAGCCAAAGCATTAGAGGAATACAAACATTTAGCGCTTAAGTTAAGTGAAGTTCGAAAAGCGAACGCAGAACAGCTTACTCAACAAATTACCTCTAGTATGCAATCACTGAATATGAGCGGCGCTAAATTTGAATTACAAGTCACCACTGATGAGTCGGTTACCTCGAAACATGGCTTTGATAGTGTCGCGTTTTTGGTAAGTGCAAACTTAGGACAAGCTTTACAACCATTAGCTAAAGTTGCCTCTGGTGGTGAATTGAGCCGTATTAGTCTTGCGATTCAAGTCATCATTGCGCAACGTGTCACGACTCCAACACTTCTTTTCGATGAGGTTGACGTGGGTGTCTCAGGGCCAACAGCGTCTGCTGTAGGCAAATTGATGAAAGACCTCAGCCAAAACACGCAAGTTATTTGTGTAACTCACCTACCTCAGGTCGCATGTTTCGGCCATCAACAACACTTTGTAAATAAGTACAATGTTGATAATGTGACAGAAACTAAAATGCAGTTATTATCTGAAGAAGACAGAGTTGACGAATTGGCACGATTATTAGGTGGTGATGTCATTTCTGATACCACAAGAGCCAACGCACAAGAGCTTTTGTATGTCGCCAAAAGTTAGGGCTCAAAGCGTTGAGCTATAATACAAAAGGCAAATAACACAATTTTCGAGGCTTACAGCTAAGATTGAAAAGGTAACCAACGACATGACACCGCTTAAAAAGACAATGTTATGCTTAATTACCAGCGTGTCTTTTGTAATGCACAGCTTACCCTCAGTTGCGGAACAACTTGATTTTAGAAAGTTCGAGTCCGGAACTGACATCGAATACCATTATGAATGGAAAGATATCAATGACGACGTGCAAACCTTGTCTTTTAAACTTGATAAAAAAGAAGTCGGTAACAACTATCGTCACTTCAAAGCATTAAGGCCAAGCTTATTACATATGTACTCTTTGCGGGAGCTAAAAAAAGCCGTTGCAAAGTTAGATCGACGACAAGGTTCCGTGGAGCTTTTACCTCGCGTCGAACAAATTGAGTTTAGCCTAAAAAGCAAAAACAAAGACTGGCTGAAACAAACAAGTCAAACACTCGAAAACGTTTATGCCGAGTCATTATCCTCTTACCTTAAAAAAGAACATTACATAGAGTTTGACGACTTTTCTCCTCTTAGTAAGTCCATCACATTCAAGCCAGACCACGTGAGATTTATATTAGAGAACACCACAGCGGCTCAACCAATTGTTGATGCTCTTAAAGCCAAACTGCCTAATGCCACACCAAGACAAATGGCCACATTTATGCTGAGCTGGATTCAGACGATCCCTTATGACGAGATAGAAGACAGATCCACCAGCAATGGGGCTGGGTTTGTTCCTCCCATTCACCTGTTAAATCAAAACAAAGGGGATTGTGATAGTAAAGTGACGCTAATGGCGCATTTGATGAAGATGATCTACCCAAACTTACGCATGGCAATTGTTTTTTTACCCAAACACGCCCTGCTTGGAATGAATATCTCTTACTTACAAGATGATGAAACAATTGATATTGATGGTTACAGTTATGCGTTAATTGAACCAGTCGGCCCAGCTTTAATAGAGTTTGCAAGCGCTGCAGAGTCATCCATGCGTCACATCAAATCTGGCATGTACAAAACAGAGTTAATAAAAATAGACTAATCGTAGCGTTTTAAAAATAAGAATAGCTCACTGATTACCTCACCCCAAAGCGTGACGGCTCTATTTTTCTCTAGCTCATGGCCGAGCTTCAATGCTTCTCGTAATCGCTTTGTTGCTTCAACCGCTTTTTCTGCTCGTATGTTCGCTAGCATACCTTGAATGTTGTGAAGTTTAGCGTAAGTGTCATTTGTCGTATTTTGACCAAGTTGTTCCGAGAATTGAGTTAACTCATCTTTTTTCGACTTTAAGAATATAACTAGTAACTTTTGCATCGTCGATTCATTATTACCAAACTGAGCAATGAGTTGCTCTTGGTTGATCACCGGCAACTCACTAATTGAATGTTGAAGCTGAGGTTTGTCTTGGTCCGGGATTATATGATCTGCCTCTACCAACTCAGAAGGCAACGCAGCTCGACTAGTTTTTAAGTCCTTATCGTTGCTTAAAAATGAGTTAATAACGCTCAACAGTTTGGTTTTATCAATCGGCTTTTCTAAGTGAATATCGATACCTGCCTCAAGCGACCGTTCGTAATCTTCCTTACGAGAGTGTGCAGTCATGGCAATAATTGGCAAATCTTTAATATCGGCAGATTCACGTATTTTACGTGCACAAGTTAACCCATCCATGACTGGCATCTGAATATCTAACAAGACCGTATCAAACTCAAATTGCCTCAACTGTCTCAACGCCACTAAGCCATTTTCAGCGATGGTCACGTTTGCTCCTGATGATTCAAGCATCAATCGCATTACTTGCTGGTTAACGTAGTTGTCATCAACCACCAGTATATTGGCTTGATCAATTCGTTGTTCCTTTTCAACTTTGACCGGTTCGGTTGCGCAATTTTTAATGAGATCCCAGTTAGAGAAAGGTGCGGACAACAGAGGTCGATAACGAATATTGTTGAGCTGTTCTGATGTGAATTGGGATATGTTGAATACAATCGGTTGATAATCGAGTGAGCCGTCATTTATTTGCTGAATGATTTCCTCACTCAATGTCTCTAACAGTTCAGGTCGACACACCAACACATCTGCGTTTATCTGGTCACTCTTTGCTGGCAACATTGACGTGCTGACGACTTGCTTAGCACTTCTTAGTTTTTGAGCAACAAAGTCCATTTGCTCCTCTTTGGGATCATAGACGAGCCAACTAGATACTTGATTAAGCGAGAAACGATTTGTGACGTGGCCTTTTAAGGTCATCGTGATAGTAATTGTTGTCCCTTTACCCAGCTCACTATCTAAGTGAATTTCTCCACCCATTAATTCAACCAGCTGAAACACAATCGCAAGCCCTAAACCAGTACCGCCATACTGTCTTGTGGTTGACGCATCTGCTTGAGCGAAAGCATCAAACACTTTTTGTTGCTGCTCCTGAGCAATACCTTTACCAGTATCTTCTACCGTAAAAGACACCGTATATTCATTTCGCTTCACCGCAAGAACACTGCCTGATAGCCGCACGGTTCCCTTATCCGTAAATTTAACCGCGTTATTTATCAGGTTTGTAAAAATCTGACTTAACCTTATTTTGTCTGTGATCAAGGTGTTTGGAAAATCGAGTGGTAAGTCGATATCTAACAACAACTCTTTTTGCATCGCGTCGGACAAACTGTTCGCAAAAGCTATCTCCAATACTTCCGAGAGGTCGACCGGTTCGAGCGCCAACTCCAACTTACCGGCATTCACTTTTGAAAAGTCGAGAATGTCATTAATGACTTTTAACATATGGCGAGAAGAGCTCTCTGCAACACTCAAATAACTTTTTTGAATTGGACTTGGATTGGCACTATTTAACAGTTCAATCATTCCTAAAATTGCGTGCATCGGCGTTCTAATTTCGTGACTCATATTGGCAATAAATTCACTTTTCGCAGTGTTTGCCGATTCGGCCGCGATACGAGCCTGCTCTACTTGCCTAAAACTAGTTTCTTGCTCGGTAATATCTCGGCCTAAACTAACCGTACCTAACAAATCGCCTTCAACATTGACGACGGGAGTGACGAGCCAGTTAATATAAACGTCTGTGCCAGAAGGAAGTTTATGCCAAACCTTAGCCGAAAATAACCGTTTTCCTTTCAGTGCCTGAAAATCGAATTTAGACAGTTCCGCTGCAACTTCAGGATCAAATACGTCTTCGACTAAATTAGTGACAAGCTGTGACTCTTTAACTCCAGTGAATTTCTCAAAAGCCCTATTACATCCAACAAAACTACCATCGACATTTTTGTAATAAATCAAATCAGGCATTGAGTTAATAATGGCGCGATTGAGCGCAAGGTTTCGATCCTTTTGCATGGTTTGAAGGTGAAGCGCACGAGTTCGGTCTTGGACTTTATCGTCGAGTTCTTTATTTTTGGCAACAAGAGAATTAAACAGCTTGCGATTATCAGTAAAGGACTTCTTGATCTTCTCGAACCAGGGTTCCCAACCTTTCGGTGGTGAAACGTCTTCTAACTCATAAAGCGAGTTTTGTCGCTCGATATAGCTGATCAACATTGAAAACGGCTGTAATAATAAATTAAACACCACCACATTAAATATGACCAAACAAACCACACCTAAAAACAGAATTTGTAAGAAAAAGTCCAAGGCATCATCTTTTAGCCTGTCGTTTAACTCACTTGCCTCCTTAAACATAAAGACTTCAAAAGGCGCATTGAGCATCTGACTTTTTAGAGTGAGCCATTTAATACCGGGTGAAACTTGGTTTTCCACTAACCGTTTTTGAATAGGACTATCTGCAACATCAACCATAGATGCACTTTGCTTTGAAGGCGTATAGTCATAACTCTTGAGTGTGAAGGTATGCCAGGCAGAAGGAATATATCGTGTTGCTAATAAGCTTTGAATATTGGTTGAATAGTCTTGGCTGACATCAATATTAGAGGTAATAACACGTTGAGTTTCTTGTTGCCACACTACGTATTTGGTCGCTTCGCTTTCACTTAAATACAAATTGTTTAAGTTAAGCTCTACTGCAATATAAATAGGTTTGAGGTTAGTCACTGGCAAAGAAATCAAAAGGTAGTTTACATGCTCGCCTCGATAAACATGAGGAGGAGCAAAAATAAGCTCACTTACGCTTGAAAGGTTGAGCCACCTCGCTCGATTTTGCTCTAACCAGTCCAAAAGTGGTAGAGGGCTATCTTGTTCTTCTTCCAATGACATCAACTGAAATGTGTGCTCACCGACATCGGCAATAAACAATACTTTTTTGGCTAAGTTGTTGCGATTGACCATCTCTAAAATAGGCAGGTAAGCCTGATAGTCATGCAACAAATAATGAATCTCAGGTGATTGTAGTGATTTTAAATACTGAGTTTTGTTTGGTGCTAGTAAAGGGACTTGGCTTAATGAAAAATCAACAGGCTCTATTGATTCGTCACTAGAAAAGCGTTCAGCGTTGCTTCCTGGCTCAGGTTTATTTGCATAATAATCTGAAATAACGGTGGCGGCACTGACCAATTGCTCGGACAAAGCACCAAGCTGACTGTCAAAAACGGATAACCTGACTTGCTCGCTCTCAAAAGATTGCGCGACCAAGTCTGCCTTGTGCTCAACGAAGTACTTAAATGACAAAATCATCACACTGATAACCATTATCAAAATACCAGTGAAAACAATTTTGTTTATTTTTCCTTTAACAAAGGGATTCAAAATTCAATGCTCTTTAAAAAGCGTCGCCTCTGCTAATGCTCACCGAGAAAATTAGAGGTTTTCTTCGGCAAACTGCGCCAAGCGACTGCGAACCACGCCATTTAAATTGACCGTAGCACTTCCTTCAAAATCCTTAAACCGTTCAACGATATAGGTTAAGCCCGAGGTAACTGCGGTTAAATAATTGCTGTCAATTTGAGCAAGGTTACCAGAACAAACTAGTTTTGTCCCTTCTCCACATCGGGTAATAATGGTTTTTAGTTGTGATGCGGTTAAATTTTGACACTCATCTAACAATACCACAGCATTTTGGATGCTGCGCCCACGCATAAAGTTTACAGACTTGAATTGAATGTTGGCTTTTTCCATTATGTAGTTGAGGCTTGATGACGGGTTTTCATCGTGCTTGTGAAGCACTTCGAGCGAGTCGGTTATCGCAGCTAACCAAGGTGCCATCTTTTCTTCTTCTGTGCCCGGTAAGAAGCCTATCGACTCGGCAATTTCTGGCGTATTTCGCGTCACCAATACCTTGTCATATACGCCTTGTTCAATCACCATCTCAAGAGCAGACGCTAATGCAAGCAATGTCTTACCACAACCAGCAGGGCCGGTTAAAATCACCAATTCAATATCTGGGTCCATCAACGCGTTCATTGCCATTGCTTGGTAAATGTTTTTAGGAGTGATTCCCCAAGCTTTTCTCGACATCAATCGGCTTCGTCCTAAGTCGAGCAAATCGATATGCTCATCGTCTTTGGCGACTACTCTTGCGGCAAAGTCACTGCCTTGGTCTAAAACATATTCATTGATAAATACATTCTCTAAGGCGTCCCGATTAATTTTGTGAATGGTATCGCGGCCTTCTTTCGTAGACTCAACTTGTTTCACCTGTTGCCAAAAATCACCTTCGACCTGCTCAAAACCTTTGGTCAAAAACTGAATGTCATCAATTAATTGGTCTGTTGTGTAGTCTTCTACATGTTTGAGACCTGCACCTTTTGCTTTAAGTCGCATGTTAATATCTTTGGTTACTAACACGACTTGAACTTTAGGTCGCTCTTTTTGAAGGTGAAGTGCTGCGTTGATAATGCGATTGTCGTTTTCACCGCCGGGTAACCCCGAAACTTCATTGGCAATGTGGTGATCATTTAGAATAATCAAACTACCCGTAACCGGACTGCCCTCTAGCTCACCTTTATTGAGAGGCACGCCTTCAATCATTTGCTCGGGGTCAACATCTTGTAGGGTGTTTTCTAAAGAGCGGATGGCCACTCTTGCATCTCGTGAGACGTCTTTGTGCCTGTCTTTAATGTGGTCGAGTTCTTCTAACACCGTCATTGGTATCAACACATCGTGTTCTTGAAAGTTCAGGTAGGCGTGAGGGTCATGAAGGAGGATATTTGTATCGAGGACAAACAGCTTTTTTTGTTCTTTGCGCACGGGTTTATTCATAAAAACCAACCTTATTTTTATTCTTCCCTAATATAACTGTAGTCAATATTCCTACCTCTTTATGAAATATTGATGAAAAAAGATCTCTTTATTAAATAAAGTTCTACTCCTATCCTGAATGATTTTCAATCGATCCACTCAACTTTTAACCTATTGTGGCCTATGTTTAATATCCACAGCGGATTTTTAAGAATTCGACACGATTTTTAATCCATAAGAGAGTAGACTACGCGCCCTTTTTTATCGGCATTGAGAACACAGGAGAGCATATGAGTTTTTCGATTGGCCAGCGTTGGGTAAGCCAAGCTGAGTTAGATTTAGGGTTAGGTACAGTAATAGGAGCGGACAATCGATTTGTCCAAGTACTTTTCCCCGGAGCCGAAGAAACTCGTCAATACGCTATGGATCAGGCTCCGTTGATGCGAGTTGAATTTGCACCTGGTGACAAAATACAAAGTCTTGAAGATTACGAATTTATCGTTGAAGACGTAGAAGTAATGAGTAATACCTTCGTTTATCACGGCCGCCGTGTCGATAATGACGAAGCGGTCAGCGTAAAAGAAATTATGCTGGACCACCACGTTAAGCTTAACAACCCAGAGGCGCGTTTATTCACTGGTGCTTATGACCGCAAGCACTGGTTTAGCCTACGCTTAGAAGCACATCAAAAGAAAGCCGAACTTCAAACTTTTTCACTACATGGTTTATTAGGTGCGCGAGTCAGCCTAATTCCACATCAGTTATACATTGCCGATACCGTTGGTAAGCGTTTTGCTCCTCGTGTTTTATTATCTGATGAAGTGGGCTTGGGTAAAACTATCGAAGCTGGTCTTATTATTCATCAACAATTAGTTTCTGGTCGTGCGAGTCGTGTTTTGGTTGCCCTTCCAGCCAGTTTGCAACACCAGTGGCTCGTTGAAATGTTGCGCCGCTTTAACCTCAAGTTTGCGATTTTTGACGATCAGCGTTGTGAAGCAGAAGCCGAATCAGATCCAGAAAAAAATGTATTCGAGAATGAACAGCTCGTTTTTGTTAACCACGAGTGGCTGAGTAAACAAGGTAAATGGCAACAAAAGCTAACTGAAACTCAGTGGGACTTAGTTGTTGTTGATGAAGCCCACCATGTCACACCACCAGAGCAAGGTGCAGAGCCACAATCGGTAACGCTTTTTGAGCACGTCCAAGCATTAGGACAAGCTACCAAAGGCCTAATCTTATTAACGGCGACACCTGACCAGTTAGGTCACTATGGTCATTTCTCCCGACTAAACCTGTTAGACCCAAGTCGCTTCCACGACTATGACGCCTACAAGGCAGAAGAGCTGGCGTATCAAGACATCGCTGACATTGCTAACCTTCTTATCAACAACGAGACATTAGATGCAGCACACCTAGAAACCTTGTCAGTGATGTTGAATGATGAAGAAAGCCTAGCCGAAATAAACTTATATCAAGCCGCCGATGATAAGGCCGAGCATGCCGAGTCATTGATAAACAGTCTATTGGACCGCCATGGCACCGGTCGAATTATGTTCCGTAATAGCCGTCAAGGCATTAAAGGCTTCCCTGAACGTAAAGTATTTGCTTATCCGCAGGAGCGCCCAGAAGGGTTTGCCCCTAACGTTGATACACTTGGCCTGCATCCAGAGCTTCAGCACAAGCCACAGACCAGTGATCACAAACCGTGGTGGCAAGTTGATCCTCGTGTTGAATGGCTTTGCCAATTCTTAAAAGAAAACAAAGAAGAAAAAGTGTTAGTCATCTGTGCTAATGCCAATACGGCAATGCAACTTGATGATGCTTTGTTTGAACAAGAAGGTTTGCGTTCTACGGTATTCCACGAAGGCATGACGATTGTGGAGCGTGACAAAGCTGCGGCTTACTTTGCCGATGAAGAAAACAGTGCACAAGCATTAGTCTGTTCTGAGATTGGTTCAGAAGGTCGTAACTTCCAATTTGCCCATCACTTGGTTTTATTTGACCTACCAGCCAACCCAGACTTACTAGAACAACGCATTGGACGATTAGACCGAATTGGTCAAACAGAAACCGTTCAAATTCACGTTCCTTATTTAGAAGAAAGCTCACAAGAAGTGTTATTTGAGCTTTATCAAAACAGCTTTGATGCCTTTGAAAAAACTTCAACAACCGCTCGTGTTGTATTTGAACAAAACAGTGACGCCATTTTGCACCAGTTAGAGCAACCTGATGACGCCATTGAATTAGCGACACTAATTGAACAATGCAAAGAGCAAAACGACGCATTAAAAGCAGAAGTAGAAAAAGGCCGAGATCGCCTACTCGAAATAAACTCAAGTGGTGGCAGCAAAGCCCAAGCCATCTGTGAAAAAATCGAAGAAATAGATGACAGCACAGAGCTAATGGCATTTATGACTCAAGTCTGGGATCACTTTGGAGTGAATAACGAAGAGAAATCTTCGTACAGCTATATCCTCAAGCCAGGCGATCACATGATGACCGAGCACTTCCCGTCACTAATGGCAGATGGCATGACGGTTTGTTTTGACCGTGATAC
>NZ_CEYNSH010000033.1:23345-31030 GCF_982872775.1 Psychrosphaera sp.
AAGACCATGGCGACTCAATTAATCAAAGCTTTGAAGGACGAAGTGAGCACGTTAATTGAAAAAGCCAATGCCAATGTCGGTGAGCAAGTTACGGCAGTAACTGAAAAAGCCAAAGCGGCGCTGATAGAAGATAGACAACAAGAGTTGAGTCGACTTCAAGCATTACAGGCCGTCAACCCGAGTATCCGCGATGAAGAAATTGAGTTTTTAAAAACTCAGTTAGAGCAGTGTGTCAATGAGATTGATGCCGCTCAAGTCCAACTCGATGCCTTGCGTTTGATTGTGGTTGACCATTCTTAACTACCGTAATTAAACATCAAGAATGGCCTAGCCATACTGCACATCAATAACAAATGGGGTAAACTTGCGTTACCCCATTTTTTTATGAACGACCAACGTGGCAATACTTAACTACCAACCTCCTACTTCTCCATACCTAGACATCCTTTATCAAGATGATGACATTGTCGTTCTTAATAAACCAAGTGGCTTGTTAAGTGTGCCAGGTCGTAAAATCGAGCACTTTGACTCGCTCATGTCTCGAGTACAGGCGGTGTGGCCAAAAAGTTGTGTTGTTCACAGGCTCGACATGATGACTTCGGGTGTGATCGTCATGTCCATGCACCTAGATGCGACCCGTCACCTTAATCGTCAGTTTGCCGAGAGAACGCCAACTAAGTATTACATTGCGATTGTTCATGGCCATTTGGCTAATGACACAGGCGAAATCGATTTTCCGCTTATCGTCGACTACCCCAATCGACCAAAACAAAAAGTCTGTTATGAAACAGGCAAAGCCAGTCTAACTAAATATCAGGTCCTAGAGCGATTTGAATATAAAGGTGAACCGGTTACTCGAGTCAAGCTGACTCCCATCACAGGAAGAAGTCATCAACTTAGAGTACACATGCAACAGCTTGGTCATCCTATCATTGGAGACCGCTTATATGCCCCTGATGATGTTATTGCGTTAGTGTCTCGTCTAAATTTACACGCTGAACAATTGACCATCGAACACCCAAAAACGGGTGAGCGACTCACCTTTTACAAGGAAAATGAATTTTTCTTTGATATTTCTAAATAAATTTTGGAAATGAGATTGATTCTCATTTAATTATTATCTATAGTTCGCCTCAACAAATGATAACTATTCTCATTCATATTAGGTGAAACGGAACTATGTTTAGAAAATCTTTACTAGCTTTAACAGTAATCGCAGCAACTCAACTAACTGCATGTGGCTCAAGCAGCGACGATAAAGAGCCAGTTGTTGAAGTAAATACCGCTCCTACAGACATCACTCTTTCAGCTTCTGTTGTAGCAGAAAATGCAGCAGGCGCAGAAATCGGTACTCTTAGCGCAACCGATGCCGACGCAGGTGAGACATTCACTTTCACTACTTCGACCGAAGGTTTTGTTATCGAAGGCAACACGCTTTCTTTAGCGCCAGAGCTAGCGCTTGATTTTGAACTTGAAACAGCAACAAGCGTTGAAGTTACGGTTACAGACTCTGCAAACAACACCTTTACTAAAACATTAGATATCACTGTTGAAGACGTATTAGACGTTTACGCATTCACAAACAGCCTAAGTAACGAAGACAGCGTTGCTTACAGTGGCCAGATTGCTCGCCACGTATTAATCGCTGAGCTAAACAACTACATCAACAACCAACTTCAAACTGACTTAGATGACAGTATGTTTGCGAGTGGTGCAGAAGTTAAAGCGAAGCTTATGAGCTTTTTCGACATTTCTGACACTGACTATGACTTAGGTATCGGTGAGCAAGCACTAACTATCTCTGCTATTGCTGAATTAAAGCAAAAAACACTAAAAGAGATCTCTGGCTCTACTAAAAACCTAAAAGGTAAAATCGCGGGTAACGACGCAACGGGTCAGCACAAAGACTGGAACACTGAAGGTTTTGTTGCGTTCGAATCTGAGACGTACCTAAGCCCTGAAATGCTAATCGTTAGCTTCTTTGACGCGATTGCAGCTAACGCTCAAACTTACATCGACGGCGGTACACGTGTTGACTTTAATGGCGACACAATTACTAAAGTTTACATTGGTGAAAACGGCGTAGACTACAAACAACTTATTCAAAAGACATTGTTAGGTGCAGTTGCATTCTCTCAAGGTGCTGATGACTACTTAGGTAGCGATGTTGAAGGCAAAGGTCTTTTAACCAGCAACGAAGTATTAGTTGAAGGCAAAGCTTACACTAACCTTGAACACCAATTCGACGAAGGCTTTGGTTACTTTGGTGCAGCACGTGACTACCTTTCTTACTCAGACGATGAAATCGCTAACAAAGGCGGCCGTGAAGACTTTGCTGGTATGCATGACTCAAACGACGACGGCATGATTGACTTAAACTCAGAGTTTAACTTTGGTCATTCACAAAACGCAGCGAAACGCGACCGTGGTACAGCTGATAACACAAACCCAACTGACTTCACTGAAAACGCAATGCAAGCTTTCCTTCAAGGTCGTGCGTTAATCAACGACAACGTGGGTAGCGAACTAACTGCTGAGCAAATGACTGAGTTAGAGGGTTATGCCGAGCAAGCAATCCTAAACTGGGAAATGGCTATCGCTGCAACTGCTGTTCATTACATCAATGACACAACAGCTGATTTAGAAGCGTTTGGTACTGCGGAGTTTGACTTTGCAACCGTTGCTAAGCACTGGTCAGAATTAAAAGGCTTCGTAATTAGCTTACAATTCAACCCTGATTCTCCACTGACAGATGCAGAACATGCTGCAGTGAATGATCTAATTGGCGATGCGCCAGTATTAGTTGAGGCAGAGATTGAAGCTTACTTAGCTGACCTTGCTGAAGCTCGTACTAAATTACAGCAAGCCTATGACTTTGATGCAGAAAATGTTGCCAACTGGTAATATTTAGCAATCGCGTAAACAAGGCTGACACACGTCAGCCTTTTTGCGTTTTAAAAGATTTTAAGAAGACAACAAATACAACTACGTTTTTAACTTGAGGTTTATAATGGCTCTTTCGGTATCTCCTTTCGCCAAGTCTCTTACAGTGGCTGCTACACTAGGTTTTCTAGCGGCGTGTAACGACTCAGTAAGCAGTAGTGCTGGTGCTGATTTTAACGGTGGCTCATCGACAAATAATGGCTCAGGCCCATCAACGACATTTAATAAAAGTCAGTTACTTGTTGATTTAACCGATAAGGTTTTTGTCCCAACAATTCAAGACTTTTCGGTAAATAGTGCGGCTCAATTAGATGCAACGACGGCATATTGTGATGCTCTTAAAACCAATCAAGCCATTGACAACGAGTTGTTAAACCAAGCAAAACAAAGCTGGCAAACAGCCATGTCTAATTGGCAACAGCTAGAAGTGATGCAGCTGGGCCCATTGTTAACCAACGACGCTGAGCTTAGAAATAAAATTTATTCTTGGCCTGTCACCAACCAATGTGCGGTTGACCAAGATGTTGGCTTTTTTGAAGCTGGTGCCACTAATGGCTCAGATTATGACATCACCCGCCGTACTGCCACTCGTCGTGGTATGGATGCACTAGAGTACCTTTTATTTAGTGAGTCTGTAGACCATAGCTGTAGCAACGACGATTTCGCACCAGAAAACTGGAATGAACGTCCCGTCCTTGAACGTCAAATTGCCCGTTGTGAATTTGCCGTTGAAGTCGCCAATGACATAAACGCATCAGCACAAGAGCTAGAGCTTGCTTGGACGGCTGAAGGCCAAACCGACGGCGAGCAAGGATACGCAACTGTACTTAAAAATGCCGAAACCAACGGTGAATTTGCCTCAATTGATGAAGCCATCAACCGCGTTTCAGACGCCCTATTCTATGTCGATAAGATCACCAAAGACGCCAAATTAGGTGCACCGGTTGGCTTGATCACTAACAGTTGTGGCACAGCGACTTGTACAGAAGACATTGAGTCCCAACTTAGTGCTCACTCTTTACAAAACATCCGTGCCAACATGGTTGCGATGCAACGTATATTTAAAGGCGGTGACGCTGATACAGACACGGGTTTTGATGACTACTTAGTCGCAGTGAATGCTGAGAGCCTAGCCGTCACCATGGCAGCAGACATTCAAGCCATGATTGATGCTATTGACGCTTTTGAAGGTGACTTTGAAACAGCCGTCGTAAACGAGCCCGCAAAGGTGCAGGCCTTATATGAAGACATCAAAAAAGTGACAGACAACTTAAAATCGGCGTTTATCACTTTCCTTTCTTTGCAGTTACCTGCTTCTTCTGCAGGAGACGCTGACTAATGACAAAACGTATTACCAAAACAAGAACTATGATGAGTAAAAAACTGCGCAAATCGTTAAACCTAAACCCGGTGAGCTTATCGGTATTAACCGCCGTTACTATGCTTGGCTCTGTAGCGTCTGCTCAAGCAGAAGAAGCCAGTGCACCGGCTGTAAAGGATGACATCGAGCACATCCAAATTATTAGTCGTAGCGACGAGCTAAACAAAGAAGCTGGCTCGGTAACATTATTAGACGAAGTAGCATTAGAAAAGTTTGAGTACGATGACATTCACCGTATTTTAGCCAATGTCCCTGGTGTTAACATTCGTCAAGAAGACGGCTATGGCTTACGCCCAAATATCGGTTTTCGTGGCGTCACGCCAGAGCGTAGTAAAAAGATTAATATTTTAGAAGACGGAGTGTTAATCGGTCCTGCGCCATATTCAGCGCCAGCGGCGTATTACTTCCCGTCAATGGCACGAATGACGTCGGTCGAAGTCGTCAAAGGTCCAGGTGCAGTTAAGTACGGTCCAAATACGGTTGCTGGTACGCTTAATTTAACCACCCGTACTATTCCGGATGCGGCATTAGGCCAAATTGAAATCGCTGGCGGCTCAAATGGCTATAACAAATTACACGGTCATTTCGGTACTAGCTATCAGCTAAATGACGGTGTAGTTGGTTTTGTTGGTGAAGCATTACGTCAGGCTGCTGATGGTTTTAAAGACATAGACAACCGCGCGCAAAGCCTATTTGATGAAGACTCAGGTTTTGTTAAAAACGACATCATGATCAAAGTCGGTTATGCCAATAGCATTACCCTTTTTGAAAAAGCCCTTGAGCAATCGTTTGAAATCAAACTCAATCATTCTAACGAAGACTCAAACGAGACTTACTTAGGTTTGACCGATGAGGACTTTAAGGCCAACCCATACCGTCGTTATGCTATCAGCCAAGCGGCCAACATGGACTGGGAACAAGACCAAGTTCAATTAACGCATCGTTTAACCGGCGATAACCTAAGTGTGACCACTCGTCTTTATAATAATGAATTTACTCGTGCCTGGCGCAAAGTAAACAGTTTTGCCCAAAGCCGCACGTCAAACAGTTTTACCCAAAACGGTAATAAGGCTGCCAACCCAACATTACAAGAAATTCTTGCAGCGCCAAATGAAGACATAAACCAAGACTATTACCTAGTAATTACAGGCGAAAAAGACTCAGAAGCTCTATTTGAACAATTGGTAGTAGGCACAAACGATCGTTCTTATTATTCACGTGGCATCCAGTCTGATATCAAGTTCAGGACAGACATCGCTGGTGTCTCTAACCTATTTGATGTGGGTGTGCGTTTTCACCAAGATCGCATTGACCGCGATCATTTCGAGCAAAACTACCTCATGCAATCAGGTGTGTTAACGCCGGATCAAATCGGCCCGCGCTTCACAACGGTAAACTACGAAGAAACGGACGCCGTATCTCTATATTTGGCTGACACCCTTACCTTTGGCCAACTAGATGTGACTCTTGGTGGTCGCGCTGAGCTGCTCGATAGCAAGTATCAAAACGAAGTGGAAGGCAAAGAACAAGACTGGTTAAGCAAAAAGACCGATGTCTTTTTATACAGCGCTTCAGCGTTTTATACATTAAGCGATGACATGGGTGTATTTGCTGGTATTCACGAAGGTTTCGTACCGACGAGTCCAAAACAAGACCCAGAGATCAAGCCAGAAGAAAGCATCAACTACGAGCTTGGTTACCGCTACAACGACCAAAACACTCAGTTTGAAGGTGTTTTATTCTTTAACGACTTTGATAACTTAAAAGAAAGCTGTTCGTTTTCAGCGTCTGCCTCATGTACCAATACTGCTCGTGTTGACCAAGAATACAACGGTGGCGAAGTTGACGTAAAAGGTATCGAACTTAATTTGCAACGTCGCGAATACGTTTCAGAGCACTTCGATTTACCTTGGTCGATTACGTACACGCGTACAGACTCTGAGTTTAAAAACAGCTTTGAGTCGACCTTTGAACTTTGGGGTGACATCACGGCCGGTGATGCTGTGCCTTACTTGCCGGAACAGCAGTTAACGGTCAATCTTGGTTTAGCGGGTAACAACTGGCAGTTTAATGTATTAGTGAAATACACAGACGAAATGCAAGAAGCCGCAGGCCAAAACGTCGCTTTGTCTAACCAAACCACCGATGCTTACACAGTTGTCGATTTATCAGCGAGTTATGAGTTAGGTGACTGGGGCAGCGTGTATGCCAAAGTCGACAACGTAACGGATAAAGTGGCACTGGTAAGTCGTCGTCCATTTGGTGCGAGGCCAAGTAAGCCACGTCAGGTGTTTTTCGGTTATAAGTACGACTTTTAAAAGAGAATAGCCTTGTGAGCATTGGAATTGAATTAGGAAACATTGGAGAACTTGGACTTGCAGTTGCATCGGCTACTGCAATGGCTACCGAGTGGTTAAACCAAGCCTTTGATTCCTTGCTTGCCCATGCAACCAATCCCAATAAACGATTGTTCTGGGGCTATTCGTTGGCGACGGTGGTTTTAGTCGGGCTCGTCTATTTCTTTGAATACAAACGCACAGGTCAATTTAATTGGCGCCGTGCGTTTGGCAAAGATGTCCTACTTAGCACCTCTTCCAAACTCGATGTCAAAATCTGGTTGGTCAATATTGGCATTAAGCTATGGCTAATTGCACCTGTGCTCATTTCTGTGGCTCCCATCGCCATTTGGCTCAACAACACACTGAATAGCCTTTTCGGTGAAAGCGTTTTTAAAGATGTCAGCGATACCACCGTTATGGTGACCTTCACACTGGTGCTATTTTTACTCGATGACTTTAGTCGGTTCTTGTTGCACTGGTTAATGCACAAAATCCCGGCCTTGTGGTCGATTCACAAACTACACCACAGCGCTGAGGTGCTTACCCCTATCACGGTTTATCGCACTCATCCGATTGAGAGCTGGTTGTATGCGACACGACTCATGTTAGTCAATGCCGTGACGATTGGTGTGGGTGTTTACTTATTCAGTGCCCAACTCAACTTTTACAATATTGCGGGCGCAAATATTGGTGTGTTTTTGTTTAACCTGTTTGGTGCTAATTTGCGTCATTCACAAGTGTGGTTGAGTTGGGGAAGCACTCTCGAAAAATGGTTTATATCACCAGCCCAACATCAGATACATCACAGCCAGGCCATCGAACATCACGACAAAAACTTTGGCTCCGCTTTGGCGATTTGGGACCGACTATTTGGCACTTTGGTGTCAGCTAAATCTGTGTCAAAAAGCCAATCACAGTCCGACCCGCTTTTGCGTTTTGGTGTCGAAGACTTCGAACCTAAGAGCCTATGGCAAGCTTACGCTCACCCTATCAAAGATATGCTGCCGAGACGTCAAAGCCGC
>NZ_CEYNSH010000033.1:31130-34358 GCF_982872775.1 Psychrosphaera sp.
TATCACCAAGTCAAATGCCACCTAGTCAAGTACCATCGCGTCAGCCGGCGAATGCTGAATAACCTTAGTCCCTCAAGCTCAAAACATTTGTATATCTGGGCAAAAATGTAACATTTTACGACTCGTGCCTTGATTCTTTATTTTTCACCTTTATAACTGAATTATCAAAACCGTAAAGGATACACGTATGTTTAAAAAATTATTGGCAACAGTTGGGATTGGTTCTGCAAAAGTCGACACCTATGTACTAACAGAGCAACTTACTCCAGGTGCAGATTGCGAACTTAACATCGTCATTAAAGCAAGTGACTCTGTCGAACAGGACATCAACGGCCTAACACTTGCCTTGTGCACATCGGCCAAGTCTGAAAAAGAAGTTGGTGATAGCGAAGTGACTGTCAATGAAACAGTCGTATTATCAAGCTGGGCTATTTCGCCGCAAGACTTAGGCTTAAGAGATGGCATCTTGGCACCTGGTCAAGTTATCGAACAAGAGCTCACTATTCGTCTTCATGATGAAACACCAGTGACTGATATTGCCGGTAGTAAATCTCACGTTTGGCTAAAAACAGGTTTGGATATCGACATGGGCCTGGACAGCTCAGATAAAGACTACCTGGCCATCAAGCCTACACCAATCATGATCAATGCGCTTTCTGCGCTTAACCAACTTGGTTATGAGTTGTTTAAGGTAGATGTCGAAAAGGGTCGATTAAATGGCAATGGTTTTAGCTCGTCAGTGCCTTGTTATCAAGAGTTTGAACTTCGCCGCGCCAGTGGCCTGTTTTCTAAGAGTGAAGTCGAAATTAGCTTTGTCCAAATAGGTGAACAAGTTGGCCTCTTGGTCGAGAAAGATCGCTTTTTTGGCGGTGATAGCTATTACAGCTCAATAGTGCCTCGTTCTGCCTCACAAACCGAGCTAAAACAGCTCTTTGACTCTTGGTTATAAATAATCACTTCCCCTATGATTTAGCCGCTTTTAGCGGCTTTTTTTTGCTAGTAATCAAATTTTACAGCTTTAACACGATTTTCCACTAGTTCGCCCTTTAATTACCAATTTATTACAAACAGAGCTTTTTTTATTCATACCACTTGATGTACAGTGGTTATTGCAAAGATGTTTGTAGTATCAAATTGCAGTGCGCTAATAAAAATAAAATCAGATAGTTAGGTTGTAGTATATGGACTTTATAAACCAATCCATCACCAGAAGAATTGTATTCTGGACCGTTCTTCCCCTCTTTGTATTATCTATCATCGCTGGTATTTGGCAGGTGTCAGGTGTCAAAGAAGCGACAACAAAACGCGTTGAGTCAGGTATCACTGACATCGTTAATATTAATGCCACTGAAATTCGTGGTTTTTTTGAGGCCAAAGGCCAAGTCATTCACAGTATTTTTGCCAGTCCACAAGTACTGGATTGGTTTAGTAACTACACCGAGCGTGGCAGTGACTTAAGTCGAGATCAAGAATACCGTGAAGTGGTGCGCTACTTTAAATATTTCTCAGATCAAGACAAAGCCATTAAAAGCGTCTTTTTTGGCTCGGGTAATACCTTTGAGTATTTTGATTTAGAAGGCCGATATGAAAGTGATACTTACTACACCAAAAACCGTCCTTGGTGGTCAGAAGCGCAACAAAAAGGCGGCTTGTACGTTTCAGACCCTGCGGTAGACGCCAACGACGGCTCCATCTCAGCGACCGTCAAAACCCCTATTTATGGTGATGATCGCAAACTGATTGGTGTCGCTGGTATGGATATATTAGTCACGACTATCGGTAAAGAGCTACTGAGCAAAATCAAATACGAAAATGAAGGCTTTGCGTTTTTGGTGACGGCCGAAGGCAAGCTAGTTTACTTCCCACGCTTTAATAAAAACTTTGCTCCTGGCTCACTCATTCAAACCGTGGATAAACAATTTTCTGATGCAGATGGGTTTAGTGACTTAGCCAAATTAGTTAAATCGAGACGTGAAGGTAAATCTTCGGTTACATGGCAAGGTGAACCACACACCGTTATGTTCAAATCAGTCGAAAGCGATTACCCTAAAATGAAATGGCGCTTGGGCTTTGCCGTTCCAGATTCAGTGATCGAACAGCCAGTCGAAGAAGCCATTTGGGCCAACATTGTGATGATTTTGGTCGTGATGATGTTAATTTGTGGTTTGGTCTACATGACAACAGTGCCTGTATTAAAGCCAATCAAAAAGCTCGTTGACACCATGCGTGATATTTCTCAGGGTGAAGGTGACTTAACTAAGCGTATCGAAGAAGACCGCAATGATGAAATTGGTGCCTTGGCCGCCGAGTTCAACCGTTTTATCAGTAAGATTCAATCACTCGTCAAACAGTCGGTTGAATTGACCGAAAACGTTCGTCAAAGCTCTGAGCGAGTGGACCATACTTCTAGTCAAATCATTAAATTAGTTGATAAAGAAAAATCCGAAATCGTTCAAGTAGCAAGTGCATCCGAAGAGTTGGCTTATACTAGTGAGCAAATGGCGCAAAACACTACACACGCTATGACTCATGCGGCGCTTGCTGAAAACAAAGTCGTGGATGGCGCAAAAGTGGTACACAGCGCCATTACGGATATCACCGCACTGTCTAAAAACGTATTAAGCGCTGCCGACGTCGTCAGGGTGCTTCGTCAAGACTCAGAAGGCGTTGGTGAGGTACTGAATGTTATTAAAACTATTGCCGAACAAACCAACTTACTCGCGCTTAATGCTGCCATAGAAGCGGCACGTGCCGGGGAGCAAGGTAAAGGCTTTGCGGTTGTTGCCGATGAAGTCAGAACCTTAGCTAGTCGTACTCAAGAGTCGACGGCGAATATTCAAGACATCATTGAAGGATTGCGTAGCAGTGCCACCAAAGCCGAAGAAGTGATGGAAGAAAGCCGTGATTACGCCGAGCGAAGCATCAGCCAAACTCAGCGCATCGATGACACCCTAAAAGAAATCACGGTTGCAATACGTGAAATTCAGCAACAGACTGAGTCCATTTCGCAAGCCAGTAACGAACAAACCGAAACCGCCCACTCGGTCTCGAAAAACGTTGGCCACCTGAAGTCACTTGCGGACGAGTCCGTAAATGAAACTCAAGGCGCCACCGACTCCATCAACGAAATGCGAGACGACTCACAGCGACTCGCCAATGTGATGGGACAGTTTAGGGTTTAAAGTCTGGGATCTAGAGTTTAGGATCTTAGGTCTTAGATTCGTTTTT
>NZ_CEYNSH010000034.1:0-33937 GCF_982872775.1 Psychrosphaera sp.
GCCAGAGTCACATGAGGTGACAAAGAATACGACGATAATCAAAACGGACAAAAATGATAATAGGTTACTTAACGGCATTTGTTCCATGAAGTAGAAGAGCGCGACAGAGACATCTTTATTCACTATATCTGCTAAGCCAACCGCGACATCGTCCGCGACTAAAGCAATAGCGCTATTACCAAAAATTGTCATCCACAACAGGGTAAAGGCCGTTGGTACCAACATAACACCAATGATAAACTCTCTTATTGTTCTACCTTTGGAAATACGCGCGATAAACATTCCAACGAATGGAGCCCACGCTAACCACCACCCCCAATAGAATATTGTCCACCCGCCAATCCAGTCTGTTTTTTGATAGGCAAACAAATTAAAGGTATTTGTGATGATATCGCTTATATAAGCGCCCATATTTTGTAAATATGCTTGGAGCAAAAATATTGTAGGGCCTACAAAAAAGACGATGAGCAATAGTCCAATAGCAAGGACCATGTTGGTTTCTGATAAAATCTTAATCCCTTTGTCCAAACCAGTGGCGACGGAAATGGATGCTAGGCCTATAATCGCGACCATAATTATTATTTGATTTTGAACACTAACTTCAAAACCGAATAGATAATTGAGCCCTGAATTAACTTGTGAAGCGCCTAGTCCCAGTGATGTTGCAACACCAAAAACGGTACTAACAACTGCAAAAATATCGACTAAGTTTCCGCGCCAAGAATAGATCTTTTCACCAATCAAAGGATAAAGTGCTGATCTAAGCGTCAGTGGCAGCCGATGGCGATAACTAAAGTAAGCCAGTATTAGCGCAACAATGGCATAAATGGCCCATGCGTGTAATCCCCAATGGAAAAAGGTAATCTTCATCGATTCACGCATTGCATCTATTGACTCAGGTTCTGCATTTGGTGGCGCCAGGTAATGCATTAGCGGCTCCGCAACCCCAAAAAACATCAACCCTATGCCCATTCCGGCGGCAAACAACATTGATAGCCAACTAGGTAATGAATATTCTGGCATTTCATGATCAAGGCCAAGTTTTATTTCACCGTTTCTAGAGATGGCCAAATACAATATATAAATCAATATAATCGCGACGGTTAATACATAAAACCAGCTACCATTTGTAATTATTGCAGCTTGTAAGCTGTCGAATGTTGATTTGGCATTTGATGGTAACAGGGCCGCGTATAACAGTAAGGTAGTTATTACTAATGCAGAGGAGAAAAACACGCGTTTATTCATATTAAATGCCTTGGGTTTGTGTTGAAACAATTAGTTTACTATTTATTGCTGCTTGTTTTTTGGCTACATTATAAGCTATTGTTATATTGCAAATAAAGAAAGCCATCAGTAATTATAAAGTTATAAGTGTAAATACTAATAGGATTAAAAATTAATTAGAAGTCTAAATATATTTTTATTAGTTAAGTCTAACTATTTTGTGAAGTAACTAACAAGCTTCAAGAGGAATATTATGTTCAAGCGAAAAACTCTGTCCTTATCTATATCCATAGCGCTATCCGCAAGTTTGATTCCCGATCCAATTAAAGCAGAAGAAGTTAAAGATCGTAAAGAAATTGAAAAAATAGTGGTTACTGCCACAAAAAGAGCAGAAAACATCCAAGATGTACCTGTCGCAGTGACCGCATTGAACGGTGATCAACTCGAGTCGTTAGGTGTTAGTAACTTTGATGCTTATGTTGAGTATTTACCTAATGTTACTTTCCAAGGCACAGGTCCAGGGCAAAATGAAATTTATATCCGAGGTGCGGCGACGACGCAAACAGGCATAGCAGTATCTTCTGTTCAAGCATTGCAGCCTTCAGTCGCATTTTATTTAGATGAACAACCGGTATCGATGCAAGGGCGGAACCTTGATATTTACGCAGCTGATATCGATAGGATCGAAGTACTACCAGGCCCGCAGGGTACATTATTTGGGGCGAGCTCTCAGTCCGGAACAGTGAGAATGATCACTAAAAAGCCCGATCACTTTGGTCTTGGCTACGGGTTTGACGCTTCTATATCAACGACCAAAGGCGGTGAACCGAGTCACGCTCTAGAAAGTTATGTTAACTTCACGCCAACTGATGATGTAGCAGTTCGTGTTGTTATGTATAACGATGTTCAGGGTGGTTGGATTGATAACATTCTAAATGAGCCAGGCAAGGGCGGCTTTAAAGGCAGCCCGGTCGTTATTAGCAGAGTGTCAGGTGGGGTTTTGGCTGACCCAGAAAATACGCCAATCATCTCTCCAAGAAATGATCAGTTAGTAGAGGATGACTTTAATGATGCTATGTATTCTGGTGTAAGAGTTGGCGTTAGTTATGACATTACGGATGACTGGAACCTATTGCTCCAACACACAGGCCAGCAATTACAGACCGAAGGGGTTTTTGCCTACGACCCAAATCTAGAAGGCGAGTCATCGGCTAACCGATTTGTACCTGAAGATAACGACGATAGCTTTGGATTGACGACGTGGACGTTAAAAGGCCGTTTAAGTGAGTTGGAAGTGATATACACTGGTGGGTATCTAGATCGTGAAATTGACTCAACAATTGATTACACCGGCTATACCAATGGCGGGTTATTTTCTGCGTACTATGCATGTACTTATGGTGGCGGCCAAGATGAAGTATGTTATGACCCAACCGGTTTCTATAAAGAACATACCGAATCTTCTAGGCTTACCCATGAACTTAGGTTTAACACCGATGCTGAAAATCAGTGGCGCTTAACCGCTGGTATTTTTTATGACGAACAAGACTTAGAAACGGTGGGTTTATTCCAACTTGGCGCTGAAGGTAAGTTCCCAAATGGTGTATGGGGTACGGATGGAGCCTTCCTAGCAGGTACAGATGGAATTAATAGTAACGGTGGACCATTTCCAGTAGAAGTTTCTTTTGTTAACGACGTGGGCCATGGTATCGACCAGTTAGCTGTTTTTGGTCAGTTAGAATTCGATGTGACGGATACTTTAACGGTTAGTGCAGGCGCACGGTGGTATGAAATCACAGATAATTATAAGGGCGCGACGACGACCGTAGACGTTTCTGGACGGTTAAAGGCCTTCGGTGATGGTTCTGATGCTGCGCTTGAAGAATTAGAAGGGCCAGCATTAGTTGAAGCCGTGAATCAAGGTCAGTTACAAATTGATCTGTTGGATAAAGATGGTGAATTAACGGTAGACGATACTATTTTCCACTTCGGGCTAGATTGGAAACCAACAGATAACGTTCTGTTATTTGCAACACGCTCAGAAGGATTTAGACCGCCTGTAACTAACCGCGTTGGTGGTGGATTAGCAACAAATCAAGCTGGTGCATTTGAAGGCTTTAGAATCCCAGTTTATTCACTGACAGATACGCTTGAAAACTATGAGTTAGGGATTAAATCAAACTGGTTAGATAATTCATTAAGGCTGAATGCTACGGCTTTTTATTCTGAAATAGATAACTTACAAACTTCTCGATTTGACCCGGCAAATATTAGCTTTTTGGTATTTACCGACAATGTGGGTGATGCAGAAATATCCGGTGTTGATGCTGATTTCCAATGGTACGTATCTAATAATTTCGTACTCTCTGGCGCGGCAAGTATTTTGGACACAGAATTGACGAGTATAAATAGAGAGCTTAAAGGGATTGCGCCAGATGCAGGAAGTCAATTGCCTTATTCATCAGAGTTTTCAGCCAATTTACAAGCTCGTTACTACTTTGGACTATCCGATGGCTTTGAAGGCTACGTTAATGGTGCTGTCACTTACACTGGTGACCAATTAGCGGGAATGAAAATGGATGCATATGTACTTGAAGATGCAACTCAGCTGATTTATGGAACCGGTTCTGGTCTTGAAATACAAGAAGAGTCTGCAACGTTTAACGGTGTTAACTATACGGATAGAAATGGCCAGGCCTTTAAAGGTGGCCGCTATGTTCAGCCATCTTATACGTTAGTTAACATGTCTGTTGGTGTAACTCGAGATGGATGGTCAGTTGAGGCATTTGTAAACAACCTGTTTGATAAGAGGGCGGTACAATACATAGACACTCAACAATTCACACCAAAAGTCGTTTCTAACCGACCTCGTACTGTAGGTATTCGATATTCCTACGATTTTTAGAAAGTTAGACTTATAGCAAATGATAGCAAGAGGTAGTTCGTTACCTCTTGCTGCTTTTAATGGTTTAATGTTACAAAAAGGCAATAAATCTAAGATTAGGATTAAAATGGCAGTAGTGGATAAAAAACGGAATGAGCTTGATGAACAAAACCAAACTGTCATCAAGGAGTTAGAAAGCCAATTATTAGATTCAAAAAAAAAGTTGAGTGCCGGCAATATTAATGGCGCACTATCGACTCTCAAAACCATCCAAAATACGTTAGAAAATCTTCAAGTCAGTGCCAAAAATAAAACTCACATACAAAATTTAAGTACTGAAGCTCAATATTTAATCGCGGTTAGCTATCGATTGTTAAAAAAGAGTACACAGGCCATTTCAACGCTTAATACGCTTATTAATACAACAAAGAGCTATGCAAGAGCATACCAAGAGTTAGGTTATAACTTTTTAAATGAAAAAGAACTAGACAAAGCGATAAATGCTTTTCAAACAGCCGTTACGCTTAATCCTGTATTGGTATCAAGTTGGAAAAATATACACCAACTCATTATTAGTAGCTCAAATAAAGCATTTGGGAATAGGAAAATAAACGGACAAGTAGTTACGCGTCAATTTGTAGAAGAAAAATTAAAGTCTTTAGCCACAATCCCTGCGGACGTAATAAATGCGACAGATCTACTATTCGAAAATAAAATGGCACAAGCAGAAGAGCTTGTACGCCAGTATTTGCAAAAGAAACCTCATCAGCCTGATGCAATGGCATTACTAGCAGAAATTGGTATTAAAAACAAAGTGTACGACGATGCTGAGTTTATATTAGCAACAGGCGTGGAGTTGCACCCAAACCATTTTCAATTAAGGTTTCAGCTTATTGGCCTGTTAATGAAGTTGGGTAAATACAGCGCTGCGATAGAGCACATTGACTCAAAAAGCTGGCCATCGAGCAACACCTTTGCAAAAGTTTTAGCAACACATAGAGCCATAGCGCTTAGTAACCTTGGTAAAACGGAAGAGGCGTTAAAGGCCTTTAGCCAATTAGATGATCAACACACGAACGAAGAAGTTTTGATACAGTGGGGCCACGCATTAAAGTACGCAGGAAAGTTCGATGAGGCAGTTGAAAAATACAAAAACGCTTATCAACTAAATCCGCGATGCGGTGATGCCTATTGGAGCTTAGCTAATACAAAGCGATATGTATTTGAAACTGACGAAATTGAAAGCATGAGAGCGTTAGTTAACTCAGAAGAAGTTTCAGTTAAAGACAGAACACATGTCCACTTTGCTCTTGGTAAAGCACTTGAGGATAAATCTAGTTATAAAGACTCTTTCGAACACTACAAAATGGGCAATGCGTTAAAGTCTTCGGACGTTAAATATTCTCCTGACAGTACCGAAGATCTTATAAAACAGCTCATAACTACCTGTACGAGCGAATGGGCGACGTCCATAGAGGCAAATCTATCTTCTACCGCAACACCTATATTTATCGTCGGTCTTCCACGGGCAGGTTCAACACTGGTAGAGCAAATATTAGCGAGTCACTCTAAAGTAGAGGGGACATCTGAATTACATAATATTCTTAGTATCGCTTTAAAATTAAAAGGTAAAAGCAAACTAAATCAAACCTACCCGAATAGACTAATCCAGTTAAGCTTGGAAGAAAGAGAAAAGTTGGGTAAGCATTATTTAGCAAATACGGAAGACTACAGAACCAATAAGCCGTTTTTTATCGATAAAATGCCGAATAACTTTTTACATATTGGTTTAATTAAGAGTATTTTACCCAATTCTAAAATAATTGATGCTAGAAGGGAGCCAATGGCCTGCTGTTTTAGCGGGTTTAAACAGCTTTTCGGAGACGGTCAGGACTTTAGTTACGACTTGGAATGGATAGGGCGCTATTACAAAGGTTATTTAGAGATAATGGATCATTGGCACGCTTTGTTCCCAAGTCAAATATTTAAAGTACAACATGAGGACCTCATTGAAAATACGGATAAGGTCATTGAGTCACTATTAGCGTATTGCGGCTTAAATAACGAACCACAGTGCGCACGGTTTTATGAAAATAAAAGGACCGTGTTAACACCAAGTTCAGAACAGGTTAGGCAACCTATATTTAGAGATGGAATGAATCAATGGCGCAACTATGAGCCGTTTTTAGGTCCACTAAAGAAGGCTCTAATGGAATAGTCGACTCGAGATATGTTCAAAACTGTTCCGAGTTTTAAACTAAACAGTTTTGAACATTATAAAGCGCGTTTAATGAAGTAGCGACTCTGGTTTTCTTAACGTATATCCGAGTTTGATAAAAAACATGATAGACGCGGCCGTCAGTCCCACAACTATACCCCACCATAATCCAGCGGCGCCCATAGCAGGTACAATGTAATCTGTTCGTCCTAAAACCCAACCCAGTGCGAAGCCGATAGGCCAATATGCGATAAATGTGATGTACAATAATGGTTTAGTTATTTTAAGGCCCTTAAAAATGCCTGCTGACATAACTTGGATTGCGTCGGGAAGTTGATAAATAGCAGTAATAATCAATATTGAAGACGCTAATGCCATTACTTCAGGCTCATTGGTATACATTCCAATGATGAGATCACGGAAAAGATACGTTAGTGTCATGACTACCGTACCGAAGGCTGTCGCCATAACAAAACAGGTTCTAATTGCTTGTTTTAGCTTATCTATATTACCAACACCCTTTAGATAGCCTATTCTTATCGTTGCTGCCATAGACAAGCTCAAAGGCATCATAAATACTACACTGCTATAACTAAACGCCACTTGATGACCTGCAACTGCGACAGCACCAAGAGGAGCGATAGCTAACGCAGAAAATGCGAATAGGGTAGTTTCAAAGATCAATGAAACAAAAATAGGAACACCGATTTTGGTTAACGTTTTGATCTTCTTTATATTAGGCTTTTCGAATTTATCGAACAGCTTATAATCTTTTAACGCCTTGGCGTATTTCAGATATATAACCATTACGATAAAGCTGATTACTTGAACAATAGCCGTTGCTAATCCACAACCTGCACCGCCGAGTTCCGGCATACCAAATTCGCCGTAAACAAAAATATAGTTAAGTGGAATGTTTGCGATTAAACCAACTATACCAGTGATTAAAGCTGGGGTAGTTAAACCAAGGCCTTCACAAAAGCTTCGCATTACAAAGAATAAACAAGTCGGAACAATACTCCAGATCGCAAATTGCAAATAACCATAGGACTTATCGTATAACTCTGGCTCCAAATCTAGGTTATTGAGAGGAACTTCAGCAAATTGGTAAAGGAAAATGACAAACAGTGAAACAATAAATGCTAAGTAAAAGCCTTGATGCAGCGTAGATGTAATAGATTTGTTTTTCCCGCTGTAGTTTTTACTGCCAAAGTATTGGGCGACTACTGGCGTAACGGCAATAAGGAGACCCTGTACTGAAAATATAACCGGGCCCCAAAGACTGGTAGCGATACTGACAGAGGCCATATCAATATGACTCAATCGACCTGCCATAACGGTATCTGTAAACAGCATAAGTGCAGTAATCACTTGCGTTACCAAAAGAGGTAAAGCTAATTTTAAAAGGTGTTTGATTTCATCAATATCGAAATATTTGGGCTTGGTATTAGTCATATTGCACAGGCTCTGCGATTGGTGGCGACATTATCCATGACTATCATCGTTCTTGCTAGCCAAATTGAGTTTAAATATAGGAATTATTTGATGAAAATACGGTTAAAAATTAACAGTTAGTATATAGACTCTATTTTTATAAAAAGGTGGTTTAAATATGAATTTTATTGTGGCTTAATGTCATCATCAGTCAGCTATTTCCAGCGCCTTTTATTCATTGTTTTTACTTTCTGGAAATAACTTACTACTTAGTATTAACTTTCAATCAAGGTAATCAGTTCGTGTCATCAAATTCTGGTGTTTTTTCAGTTTTGTTTGTCTGCTTAGGAAATATTTGTCGTTCGCCTTCGGCGCATGCTGTGTTTTTGAAAAAAGCAGAACAAGCCAATTTAAACGTGCATGTCGATAGTGCGGGTACCGCAGCTTATCACACGGGTGCTAAGCCCGATGCGCGGTCGGTACAAGCTGGAGAAAGCCGCGGATACGACTTCAATAATCTAAAAGCAAGAAAGGTATCAGACCAAGACTTTGTCGACTTTGACCTTATATTAGCGATGGACTTGAGCAATCTGAACGATTTACTCTCTCGATGTCCAGATGAATATAAAGAAAAAGTGAAATTAATGATGTCCTTTGCTCAAGTTCATTTAGATCAAGAGGAAGTACCCGACCCGTATTATGGTGGTTCAGCTGGTTTCGAATATGTATTGGATCTCATCGAAGATGCCAGTGACGGCATCATTGGACACATAGAGAAAAATAAGGTGAACTAAGTGACTGTATGGACTCCCGATAGTTGGAGAAACTTTCCAATTAAGCAACAACCTAGCTACAAAGACACACAAAAATTATTAGCAGTGGAAGAGCAAATTCACTCTTTTCCACCTCTTGTTTTTGCTGAAGAAACAAGAGAACTGTATCGCCAGTTAGGTGAAGTTGCTCAAGGTCGTGGATTTTTATTGCAAGGCGGTGATTGCGCCGAATCTTTTAACGATTTTAACGCCGCAAATATTCGTGACACGTTTAAAGTAATGTTACAGATGGCCGTTGTTTTGACTTTTGGTGGCAAAGTGCCGGTAACTAAAATTGCGCGTGTCGCCGGTCAATACGCAAAACCACGTTCTGCAGATTTTGAAGATGTAAATGGTGTTCAGCTTCCCAGTTATCGGGGCGATATCGTTAATAGTTTTGAGCCAAATGCAGAAGCACGTGAACCAGACCCAGACCGTTTAGTAACGGCCTATCACCACAGCGCATCTACATTAAATTTATTAAGAGCGTTTGCCCAAGGTGGACTTGCAGATTTACACCAAGTTAACCGTTGGAACATGAGTTTTGTAGAATCAAATCCAAACCGCGAGCGCTACCAGGCTTTAGCCGATCAGTTGAAAGAAACACTGGATTTCATGGAAGTGATTGGCTTGACGTCTGAAACAACGCCGATGATCAAAGAGACTCAACTGTTCACTTCACACGAAGCACTATTACTTAACTATGAGCAAGCGTTAACGAGGAAAGACCATTTAACTGATAAATGGTATGACTGTTCTGCTCATATGGTGTGGATTGGTGAGCGCACAAGGCAGTTAGACCACGCCCATATTGAATTCTTCAAAGGCATTAATAACCCGATTGGTGTGAAAGTTGGTCCTGGTATGGAACCAGATGAACTAATCCAGTTAATCGACACGCTTAACCCTAACAACATCCCGGGTAGATTGACGCTTATTACGCGTATGGGCGCCGATAAGTTGGCTGATCGATTACCAGCGTTAGTAAAACGTGTGAAAGAAGAAGGCCGTCATGTCGTTTGGTCGTCAGATCCAATGCATGGCAACACCATCAAAGCGAGCAACGGTTATAAAACTCGCAACTTTGATTCTGTATTACGCGAAATCCAACAGTTCTTTGCGGTTCACAAAGCCGAAGGTACTTGGGCAGGCGGTGTTCATTTTGAAATGACGGGCCAACACGTAACAGAGTGCACTGGTGGTGCTTATGGCCTGAGCGAAGCTGATTTATCACAACGATATAAAACTCAATGTGACCCACGTTTGAACGCTGATCAAGTATTAGAATTGGCGTTCTTAATAACGGATGCATTGAAAGACGCTCGTTAAACTTCTTTAAGCAGGACAAAATCAAAAGCCACTATATTAAGTGGCTTTTTTACTTTGTAAGATTGAAGTACCTATTTAGGTTTATAAATTTGGCTATTGTTAACTACCAAGTAAAGTACACCCACTCCAAACAATACGGTGTAAAGAAGTATATTTAGTGGTTATATCTTTCTAACTTCATCTCAGAAATTATCTTCGCTGAAATTTCTTCAACGGAGAAGTGGGTAGTATTAATGAACGGAATCTTATTGGATTTATACATTCTTTCTACTTCACGCAACTCCATTCTACATTGTCTAATAGATGCGTATTTACTATTTGCTAATCGTTCGTTTCGAATCGCCGATAAACGAGAAGGTTCTATGGTTAATCCAAATATCTTTTTCTTATTGCGCTTTAACATCTCTGGAAGTTTTAGATCCTCCATGTCTTCTTCTATAAACGGATAGTTTGCGGCCTTAATGCCATATTGAAGTGCTAAGTAAATACTCGTTGGGGTTTTTCCGGAACGTGAAACGCCAACTAAAATAACATCTGCATTATCGTAATTTTCCGTTGTTTGGCCGTCGTCATTAGCCAAGGCAAAGTTCATCGCTTCAATTCGCGCATCGTATTTGTGCTCTTTTATGGAATGCGTTCTATGTTTTACTGGTGTTGCTTGAATGTTCAACTTCTCTGATATTTGGGTAGTAAACGGCTTTAAAACGTCAAAACAAATGGAATTTGAGTCACAAATTGTATTTGCCAATGACTGATCCACAAAAGTATGGAAGACAAAAGGGCGATGGCCTGTTGTTTTATAACGTCGATTTATTTGGGATTGTAATTGTTTGGCTTTATCCGGGCCTTCGATAAAAGGCGCGGTAATGTGCTCTATGTCAAAGTCATATTGAGAAAGCGTAGCATGACCAATGGTTTCAGCTGTAATGGCGGTTCCATCAGAGATGTAAAAGGCGGTTCTAGTCATGTAAGTCCCTTGTAGTAATAAACTTTCAAGCGCAATTAAATTTTACCTCAGCAAAATGCTGGTATAGAATGCGCTCGAACTGTAAGTGATTTTGTAATATTACAAATTGTATAACAAAACACTTTTGAGTCTCTATTTAAATCTCAAACTTATTAAATATTAGTGGAGTAGTCATGGTGCAACAATATGTACTCTGGTATCAAGAATTAGGAATGAACGACGTCAACCAAGTTGGCGGTAAAAATGCGTCACTAGGCGAGATGATCAGTAACTTGGCTAACGCCGGCGTAAAGGTACCAGGCGGATTTGCAACCACCTCGTATGCATTTAATGAGTTTTTGGAGCAAAGTGGATTAGAAGAAAAAATTCACAATGCATTAGAAAGTCTAGATGTTGATGACGTCAATGAGCTTGCTAAAGTCGGCGAGCAGATTCGAAACTGGATAATTGAAACACCATTTCAACCCGCTCTAGAACAAGCAATGGCTGACTCTTATAAGAAGTTGGCAGGTGAGCAAGGTGATGAAGCTTCGTTTGCCGTTCGTTCTTCGGCTACAGCAGAAGATATGCCTGATGCGTCTTTCGCGGGTCAGCAAGAAACTTTTCTTAATGTAAAAGGCCTAGATGCAATTAAGGTCGCGGTAAAGCACGTTTTTGCTTCTTTATTTAACGATCGCGCAATTTCGTATCGTGTACATCAAGGATATGATCACAAAGGTGTAGCTTTATCAGCAGGCATACAAAAGATGGTTCGCTCTGATTTATCGTCATCAGGCGTTATGTTTTCAATAGACACTGAGTCGGGTTTTGAGGATGTCGTATTTGTTACTTCGTCATTCGGACTTGGTGAGATGGTAGTGCAGGGTGCCGTAAACCCAGACGAGTTTTACGTGCATAAGCCAACACTTTCGAAGGGCCTTCCAGCGGTTGTCAGAAAAACAATGGGCAGCAAAGCTGTTCAAATGATTTATGCAGAGACACAAGAACACGGCAAACAGGTTAAAATCGAAGATGTTGATGTTAACAAAGCCAACGAGTTTTCTCTAACAGACGAAGAAGTAATGGACTTAGCTAAACAGGCGGTCATTATTGAAGAGCACTATGGTCGCCCAATGGACATTGAGTGGGCAAAAGACGGTCTTGATGGGCAGTTATACATAGTACAGGCGCGTCCAGAAACAGTTCGAAGTAATGAAGAAGCCAATGTAATTGAGACATTCCAATTAGAACGCCGTGGAACTGTTCAATGTACTGGTCGTGCTATTGGTCACAAAGTGGGATCTGGTACAGCTAAAGTGCTCGGCTCAATCGCTGAAATGGACCAAATCCAACCAGGCGATGTTTTAGTAACAGACATGACAGACCCTGATTGGGAACCAATCATGAAGCGAGCTTCTGCTATTGTTACCAACCGAGGTGGGCGTACTTGCCACGCTGCGATTATTGCCCGTGAGCTTGGCATTCCTGCTGTTGTAGGTTGTGGTGACGCCACAGAAAAAATGGTTACTGGTGATGAGGTAACTGTTTCTTGTGCTGAAGGCGATACGGGTTATATCTACTCTGAAGTTCTACCTTTTGAGGTTGTTACATCAAAAGTAGATGAAATGCCAGACCTGCCTGTTAAAGTTATGATGAATGTCGGTAACCCTGACAGAGCGTTTGATTTTGCGCGTTTACCACATGCTGGTATTGGTTTGGCGAGACTCGAGTTTATCATTAACAGAATGATCGGTGTTCACCCTAAAGCGCTGATTAATTACGATGCTCAACCATCAGACGTAAAAGATGAAATAGATGAACTTACTGCTGGCTATGAATCTCCAGTTGAGTTTTATATCAATAAGCTGAAAGAAGGTATCGCAACACTAGCAGCTGCGTTCTACCCTCAAAAAGTTATCGTTCGTATGTCTGACTTTAAGTCAAACGAATACGCTAACTTAGTTGGTGGTGATCAATACGAGCCGGATGAAGAGAACCCTATGATTGGTTATCGAGGTGCATCTCGTTATATTTCTGAGAGTTTCAGGGATTGTTTTGCACTTGAAGTTGAAGCATTAAAGCGTGTTCGTAACGACATGGGTCTTACTAATGTGGAAGTAATGATCCCGTTTGTCAGAACGGTTGATGAAGCACGTCAAGTAAGTGAATTGTTAACTGAACATGGTCTCAAACGTGGTGAAAATGGCCTTAGGGTTATCATGATGTGTGAGTTACCATCTAACGCTCTTTTAGCGGACCAGTTTTTGGAGTACTTCGATGGTTTCTCAATTGGTTCAAATGACTTAACTCAGTTAACTTTAGGTCTAGACCGAGACTCAGGTTTAATTGCTCACCTATTTGATGAGCGCAATGAAGCGGTTAAGGCTCTGTTGTCAATGGCGATAAAAGCAGCTAAAAAAGCAGGTAAGTACGTAGGAATCTGTGGTCAAGGCCCTTCAGATCATGAAGACTTTGCAAACTGGTTGGTTGAAGAAGGGATTGATTCTGTCTCTTTAAACCCTGATACTGTTTTAGAAACTTGGTTATACCTAGCTGAGCAAAAAGCGAAACGTAGCTAAAACCGAATTTTTGTTTTTAGTTATATCAGAAGGTCAATCGTAAACTGCGATTGGCCTTTTTTGTAAGCGTTAATTTTTATAAGTGACACTTTTTATACTTTTTACCAGACCCACAAGGGCAGGCATCATTACGAGAAATTGATTTAGTTACGGTTTCAAATAAATGACCAGTGTCATATCGCCATTCACCACTTTCTATAACAAAATTAGAACGTTCATGAAGGCATCCTAAGTCATGGTCTACGATAAAGTATGCTTTAAACTCAACCTGTGAATCCGTGTTATCAATGATTTCTAACCTTACAAACTCAACATCATTTGCTGATTCTTTAAGTTCTTGCAAAGTTAAACTCTTCTTTAAATTATCTGAGCTTGTTTTATACAAGTACTCGACTTTACACAAACTAAATGCAACATAACGTGAGCGCATTAATTCGAGTGGGGTGGTTGCTACTCTTTTCCCATTTATTAATTCTAGACACACACATTGCTGAACTTCTAAATCACATGGACACGCCATCATCTAAACCTAACAATAAATTAATGAGCAAGAAGTTTACTCTCGAATAGACCTAAGTGCACTTGTTGCTGACCTGATTTGGAAAACAAAAACTCTAATTGGTCAATTGGTAACAAGTCCTTGCATACAAATACAGCAGCACAGCTTTTACTCTCTAATGCTTTTTGCGCCGTTAAAAATACATCAGACGTGTATTTTGTAGAAAATGCGATGACTCTATTTGCATCTATACCATAGGCTACACATAGCTCCTTCGTCACAAGTACCTTGTCAGAAATAACCATAATCCATCCTTTTGAATTGCGGAAATCTGTCATCGCTTCAAAGATATTTAATGACTGCTTTTTACACGATATAGCGCTATAGTTATCAATTACTTGAGTTTGAATTTTAGTATTTTTATGTAAGTTCATCGGCGAATTCTCATCTATTTAAATGGCACTGTTTATTTATACAGTGGTTGTAATTTAGTTTAGTTTTTCACCGTTTGCAAGCGTTTTTGGAGTGTGTTTTGCTAAAAAGACCAGAATATTTCTTTGGTTTGGTTATTTTGTTTCCACTACTCACATTTCTTTTTGGTAGTGTTAATAACTATAACCAGATAAACAGCCTTGCGATCGGGCAGAATTCGCTGTTTACTGAAGTTAATAAAAGTGTTTATGTCGATGAATCCAATAGTTTGCTTGAAGACTCAGTTATGGAGGCCCAATTTTCCCAGTTTAGCGATACAATAAATTGGGGCTTTAGTGCCAACCAATACTTTTATCGTTATGAAATTAAAAACAAATCAAATGTGAAGAAGGACTATGTATTGTTCATGGATAATCCAATGATGGATAGCATCCGTGTTTACGAAGTCTTAGATAAGAAGCCTATATTAATAGAAAAGTTAGGTGACACAGCGAGTCTTAATAACCCCTCAAAAAGTGCCATCCCCAAAATCTCATTTTATATCGAACCCAATGATTCAAAGTCATTCTTAATTGCAACGAATACAACCGGCAGTGCTTTTCTGCCAATGATATTGTTTGAGCGTACAGATTATGAACGTTATAAAACTGCAATACTTTTGATTTGGGGCGCATTCATAGGTATCGCCTGTGTGATGACAGTTTATAATTTAGTTTTATATTTTGGCTCAAAAGATAATCTTTACTTATTTTATATTGGTTATGTAGTATTTTTTACTCTCGAGCTAGGCGTTTTGCATGGCTTTGCAGCGTTCTTAGTTCCTGAAACGCTTTATCATTTGTTGTCTAAAAACATCAATGTACTCAACGCAATAATAAGCTTTTTCACCCTTAGGTTTGCTGTCAGATTTCTAAAGTACGAAAACCTGAATCGCAGTACATTGGTAAGGTGTGTAAAATTATTTAGTTTTATCCTGCTTGCTTTTGCGTTGGTTTTCATATTCTTGTCCGAATCAAATGCGGCTGTAATTTTCTTCTTCTTACAGCTGATCACATACGGTCTCGTCATTAGTTTGATGGTATCTAGGTTTAAAGAACGATTACGCTGGACTAAATTCTACATAATTTCATGGCTACCGCTATTTGCTGGTGCTGCGGTTGGCTCACTTATGTTTATGGGTGTTTTGCAGTATGAGTTTTGGACACGTCATGCGGCATTAATTGGTGTGATGTTAGAGATGTCTTTAATAAGTCTAGCATTGGCAGAGCGGTTAAGGATTAGTGAGCAAGAGCGTTTATTTCAAGCCTCACATCACCCTACACTTGGAATAGCAAATTCGACAATTATCGTTAACAGCATAAACAACTATATTCAAAATAATAAAAGTACCCATGACCTAACTTTAGTTTCAATAGATATAAAGAAATACCATTCAATTACACCATACTTAAATGAAGTCCAATTAAAGAAATTGGTTTTTAGCTTTATTGAAGAAATAAAAGACTTAGCTACGTTAAACTTATTATTATTGGAATTAGAGGCAGTAGCGAAGTTTAAGAATTTTGCAATTGTAAGAGAGGGCACTATCGCTTTTTTAGTCTTAAGCAATGATGATGCTTTACTCAAAAAGACTTTGAACAGTATTGCTGAATATTCGCCTATTAACTGCCGAATCGATGGAGTTCCTTTTTATTTGCCTTATACAGTAGGTGTTGCTTCATTTAAGGATTGTAATAATGAACCTAATTCTTTGATTAATAATTCAATTAGAGCTGCAGATATTGCTGCGGGGGTAAAAGATAAAATACATTTTTATATTCCTGATAGTAGTAAAAAGGTGGTAAATAAACTTCATGTTGCATCCGAATTGAAATCTGCCCTAGAATTCAAAAGGTTTAATGTTAGTTATAATATAATTACTGATAAATCTTCTAATAACGTTATTGGTATCAACCCAATATTAGAGCTTAAAAGTGAAATCTACGGTTGCCTTTTACCCTTCGAATATATACATATAGCCGAAGACTCTGGTTTAGCATCACACCTCGTGCTTTATAATTTTGAAGTATGCTGTGAGTTAGTTAACCAATTAGCTCAAGCACCAACCTTTATATCTTTTGTGATTTCTGAAACTGCATTTCAGACATCTAATTTGGTTAATGATTTACTTAATACTTGTAATGAATATGGGGTTAGTCCACAAGCGTTTTTAATTAACCTAAATATGATCCCACAAACGTACCTGCAAAAAAAATTAGTGAATGAACTAGCGAAAGCGGGATTTCAATTTAATTTATGTAGACTAAAAGGCGATATTGATGGTTTATTTAGTTTGCCAAATTTTAAGTTCGACTATTTGGAGATTGAAAGTCAATTATTAGAGAAAAACAAACAGGACAAAGACATCCCATGGATCATAGATTTGTATGTTAAAATTTTGAGTCGCCTAAATTGCAATCTAATTGTTAATGCAAGTACCACAAAATTTATTCCGGTAACCTTGAACAAAGATTACCTAATCAAGAGTCCATGTAAAGCCCTGACTATTCATCAATTAGACAGGTTAATGGAAAAGGGTAGTATCAAGTCAGGGACTTCTTATGAAAATTAAAAGACACCTCAGTCGAGTCATTGTTTTATTTGCATTGAGTACTGTTTTAATTGCACTTGTTTCACTTAAGTCGTCATTGAATAGTATTTTATCTTTAAATTTATCAAAGAATAATTTTGAAATTAATTATGAATTTAAACAATTTAAAGAGAGTTCCTTACCAATAAAAGGTGTAAAAGAGTTCAATGAAATGACTGCGGCAGAAGCCTTGAATGTTCTAAGGAGGCAAGAAAATTACACCGGCGCTATCAAAAATGTTCCTTTTGGTGAATCAAATAACTGGTATTTGATAAAGCTAGATAATCATACGTTAAATAAAAAGGAAATGGTTTTCTATATCGATAACCCCATGTTGGATGAAATTGATGTGTTTACCGTTGGTAATGGCCTCGAGTTATTTTCGAAACAGGGAGATCATCGGTCCTCGCCTAACAATTTAAAAGCCACACCCAATTTTGAGCTTAAGTTATTACCCAATCATTCAACAGAAGTTTTGATTAGAACAAAAACGCTCGGTTCCCCCAACTTCCCTTTGTTAATTTTTGAAAAAGAAAAATTTGCACGATATAAAAATGCTATTTTTCTTATTTGGGGGATTTTTATAGGAATTACAATTTTAATAAGTGCCTATAATTTAGTCTTATATGCGGGTAGCAAAGAGTACTTATACTTAATTTATGTTAGCTATGTAGTTCTCTTTCTAATAGTTCTATCCGTGTTACATGGTTTTGGCTGGTTTATTTTTCCAACCGGTGTTATGGCATTTTTTAGTACAAATCTAATCTTTTTATATTATTGGCTGGGAATTTGCCTCACTCTTTTTACTTACTATTTCTTAAACGTCCAAAAAGTTAAAAAGGATAAACTTAGAATTGTCACCAGGTTAGCTGTAATTTCCATGGGATTATTATCGGTAACTTCGTTATTTTTGAAAGAATACCAATCTGCAAATGTATTCTTCCCCCTACAGTCGTTAATTTATGTACTGTGTGTGGCCATGGTTATTAGTAAAGCATTTGTTAATATTCGGTGGACCAACTTTTATATATTGTCTTGGTTTCCATTGCTAATTAGTGCCGCTTTTGGCTCGATGTTGATGCTTGGGCATATTGAATATTCTTTCTGGACTAGACATTCCACAATGTTAGGGGTTCTTTTTGAAGTAATGTTTATCAGCCTTGCTTTGGCACAAAGGCTTCGTATGCGTGAGGAAGCTTTGTTTTACGCTAACACTCACCACTTAGGTACTGGGCTACCAAACGTTAACGCAATAAACTATCTTTTATCAAATAAAAGCCTAGAAGATAAAACGCATACCGTATTATTGGTTTCAATTGACAAAATCAGGTCAAATACATTTACCGCGACACGAAAAGATTATGAACAGTTCTATCAAGAGATTGGTAAGAATATTTCAACAGAGCTGAAGAAAGACTTGATGTTGCTTGATGTTAGTGAAAAGCAGACAGGAGAGGACGCATTTTATTATAATGATGATACTTTAATGTACATTATCCAGAGTAACGATGACTTTTTGCTAAGCGACACTCTGTCAAAACTCTTCATCGAGGATAAAGATCAAACCCCTCATGATAGTAAGCTAAGTTACTTAGATGCCTTTGTAATTCCGCTTAAAGCTGAAAATATAGAGTCCTCCGAATTGGATAGTTACAGGGCTTTTCTTTCTTCACAAACTACTAATTCAAACGTAAAGTTTTTTGATAAAGCAGCTAGAGAAAACTATAAGAAGTTTAAACAAACAACCGATGGTATTCAGCGCCAATTAGAGCTTAGAGAGTTAGGTGTGGTATTTAAAGAGGTAAAAGGCGAATTTGGTGAGGTTGATGCACTTCTACTACCCTACGTAAAAGGTAATTACGAAGATTTGTCAATAAAAAAGTTTCTTGATTCTACCAAGCTAATAGGCGCTGAGTACTTAGCCTGCAATGAATTACTTAAGTCAATTACGCAAATTATTATAGATAAACGTCACGGGCAAAACATTGTTATACAATTAGACGCTTTCTCATCTGAGCGATTATTGGGGTTGTTCAATAATTACATTAGAAGAAATACAATGAGTGTAAACAAATGTATTTATGTACTGACCCCACCTTCTTTTTTGTTTTGCAGTAAACGGTTTCCTATCCTATCTCAATTGAAAGAATATGAAGTCACATTGATTATGGATATAACCGAACCATTTTATTTCCAAAAACATAGTTTCTTATTGGAAGAGTTTGACTACTTCAGAGTTAAGGAATTAGGTGAAAAGGCTAAATTAAAACCTGGAAAGCACTTTTTTGTTTTTTAAATGTTGTTATTACAGTAACAACCAAACCCATCACTTTTGACAACTGGATACAAACTAGGTTTTATAATAAAGGGCTCTATTAGACCATCACCAGGTAAGCAAGAAAAGCCGGTAGAGTAGGGCCCGACGTAAACAATACGATTGTCTTTTATCGCTATTACTGCCGGTGTACTTGGAATAATGGCACGCCAGCTAGGTTGTTCTGAGATATTAACCTGGAGGTTTTTAAAGTCGTGAGTTTTTGCTAGTTTTTTTACGGATTGAATGTGTGGCTCGGCGACAAGGTTACAACGACATTTTGATTCAAATATATGAATTAATAGGTTTTCTCCAGTAGGTTTTATTGACGCTAGTTTTTGATTTATTTTTAATAAATTAATTGGTTTAGAGTCAGGTGAGAAATGACTCAATTGGCCACTTCCCGAATACCACAAAAGGCCGACAAGCATGCTTAACCATACAATCAAGGCAATTAATAACTTCAAAATATCGACCTACTGCTAAAAAATTAAACTACAAATTTTTCTAACTCGTTATTTAGTTTAGAAATGTTCTCATTTAGTTGACTAATACTTCCGTGCGCTTGATCAACCAACGACGCAAGTGAACCAGCAGTGTTGTTGAGTGAAACCGTAGATTGAGTAATATTTTCAGAAACTAAAGACTGCTGTTCTGCAGCTGTCGCAACGGAGGCAATATTTTCCGATACGGCACTAATATCTTCTAAAACTTTATCGATAATGTCACATGCTTTTATTGAAGACTCTGTTGCTTCAGTGGCATTGTTTAAACATTGTTCCATTTGTTCAACGGACTTTGTTACATCGGTGATCAGCGAAGTGGTAATTTCACTTATCTCTTCAGCATTTTTACCTGTGTGCATAGCAAGCTGTCTTACTTCATCTGCTACCACGGCAAAACCTCGACCGTGATCGCCTGCTCTGGCTGATTCGATAGCGGCATTCAAGGCTAATAGATTAGTCTGCTCGGAAATTGATTTAATAGATGACATTGCAGCTTCAATAGAACTGCACTTTTGCGCTAGCTCGTCGATAGTAGCCGAGGTGTCAGATAAACCATTTTTTAAGGTAGTGATGTTGTTATTTGAAGACTGGATAATTTGTTTGGCTTCACTAGTCTTATTGGTTGCTGTCTCTGCTAACATGTTTACATTATTAGATCTGTCAGCAATGTCTACATTAGCTGATGTCATTTGTTGTGTTGCTTCAGTGATCAAGTCTATCTGGACACCATTCGCTTGGGTTGCATCTGTAATTTTGTAGGTTATTGAGTCTACGTTATGAGATAAATCTAGAATGTTATTCGACAATTCTTTTGAGCTCGACGTTAGATGATTAAATGAAAAAATTAAGCGATTGAATTCTTCCATGGTTTTATTCTTTTCATCTAGCTCTACGGTTAAATCCAATTTCTCATCGCTTTTCAGCACCTCGTGGATTTTAACTTGGATGGTTTCGGCGGTGCGCGCTTCATCAAATGCCTTGGCACTTATGTAAGCCAAAACTCCTCCTTCTGCCACAGCAAAAAACGCGTGAATGAGTAGTATGTACACTAATACATAGTTTTCTTGAAAAATATAAATAGGGTAGCCATTAGCTTGAAGAAGAAAGAACATTACATGGTGTACTGCAACTACCACCACACTTGTAACAATGACTCGCCAGTCTTTATAAGTGGTTAAAAAGGCTAAAACACAAAAGATTTCAAAATGCATTTCAACAAGACCTTGAGTTTGCTGGATATGTAATGCAGTTAAAATCTGAATAGCAATCGCCACAGAATGTCGAGTTATGTAATGTAAAGGTCGAGTGAAAATGAAATATAAAGGCAAGGCAACCGTGATAAAGGAGATGGTGATAGCCACTGCCCAAGTATCTGTAAAATATGCAATTAAAAGAGAAATTAAGACCTGACTTAATAATACATACTTAAACATATTATTAGCCTTGTGAATCCAGATATATTTCATATTTAAAACCTAATTTTTGGTGATATTACCTTTATCATTTTTAAAATTTTTAATGACCCGCCTTCGCTTCTATGGGCAACTTTAAGGTTGAAAGCTCTTCTCTTAATTGTTTAATGATACTAGGTTCTGTACCTAGACTGACTGCTAAATAAAAATCCTGATCCAGTTCATCAAACACATAGACCTCTTTAAAAGACGTGGTGTGGCAATCATTTATGGAACAATAATAGTCCAGCATAAACCGGTTTGCAGGAACGAGGTCGAATCTTTTTTTCAGAAGCATTTTGATTGATGAACTCGTATCGATTATTTCAATCAGGTTTTTATCAAAACTAAATCCATTCTTTATAAGCTCTTGCCCCACCGCATCATTCGCTTTTACGCCAACTTTCAGGTTTTTTAAATTAGATAATTGAGTTGTATATTCTGCTGTTGAAGAATTTAAAGCGATCAAAATGGTTTTTACATTGATGAGTTTGCTAATCCAAATGAATTTAGACTCTCGTTCCGGAGTGCGGATCAAAGAAAAAATCACAGTATTAGGGCGGTTTAATGCTATCTGATAAGCATTAGTCCAAGGCATAACTTCAATTTCGGTTTGTGGCGAAATGTTATTAAGAATGAATTTAATTTGGTCTAAAACGATACCAGAGGCTTCACCGTTTTCGTTACTGACTTGAAATGGAGGAAGATGCTCAGTTACCACTCTTAAATTCGTTTTGCCCAAAAGGCTAAAAGATACCCCAAACGCTATGAATAAGCCGATAAATACGGCTTTTTTAAAACATTTTAATTGCTTACCATCTCTCATTAAACGCTCGTATACGGGTATGGGAAAAACGATTTAAGTTAAACATCAACTATTAACAAATAGCTCACATATAGCAGTTTTACAAATGTGGTAATAAGAGCGAGTATCGAAAAAAGCATTATCGGATGTTTTTTTGTGACGAAGTGCAGGCTGATGGTACGGACGATTACAAAATAGTAGGGCAGGCTTCTAGCAATCTTTTATTGAGAATAATTAACGATCGTTTAGATGAGTAAACTTTAGTTTCGATTAGTTTTAATAAGATAATAATGAGGGCTTGAAAAGATTGGTACAACCGAGTGGATTCGAACCACCGACCCCCACCATGTCAAGGTGGTGCTCTAACCAGCTGAGCTACGGTTGTATCCCGAGGACGAGAGGAATATTATCAGGGCGGATCTAAAAAGCAAGCCGTTTTTCCTAAATATTGCTTTGACTGCTTAATGATTCATCAAATTTGGTTTGGTTGATTAATTTTTGTAATCTATTGAATAGTTTATCTACTAAATTAGATTATTTTCGAAGGAAAAGAGTCTAACAATCCTTTAGTCCGTATATAATGCGGTTAAGAATAAAAATTAGGAAGCACTATGTTTACGGGAATTGTTCAGACTAAAGCGACAGTGGTCAGTATTACTGGAGATCATAGTTTTAAAACGATTTGTCTTTCAGTGGGTAAAGAGCACCTTGAAAGACTTACTATAGGTGCGAGTATCGCGATAAATGGTTGCTGTCTAACAGTGACAAAGTTCGAAACTCAGATAAATGATGTGGTTGGTCAAGTTTATTTCGACGTTATTGACGAATCGTTACAAAAAACTAACTTAGGCCAGTTAAATCAGGGGAGCCGTGTAAATTTCGAACGTTCTGTCACATTTGGAACTGAAATTGGTGGTCATATTGTTTCAGGGCACATCCATGACACTGCAACGTTAGTTAAAAGTGAAGCGGTCGATAAAAATTGGATAATGACCCTGGAACTTAAACCCGAATGGATGAAATATGTGTTACATAAAGGTTTTGTAGCAGTTAATGGGTGTAGTTTAACGGTAGGTGATGTTACGAAAAATACATTCAACTTACACTTGATTCCTGAAACGTTAAACATAACGAATCTAGGTGACTACCAAATAGGGGACCTAATTAACATCGAAGTTGATCAGCAGACTTACACTACCGTTCAAACGGTAGAGAGATATCTTAAAACACTAAAAGGGGCGCTTCCCAATTAGTGAGTCGTGAGGCTCAGTATATTTGTTCGTCGTCTGCGTCGACTTTTAATTCTACTTTGAGCCTAACTTCATCTAGGTGAATATTAAAATGGATTGCGTTGCAACAGGCTGCGCAATCTTCATAATAATCTTGGTCGCCATTGGTGGGATCGAATTCAAACCGAACATGGTGCCCGCAGTGTGGGCAATCGACTGTTTTTGTAAATGTATCCATTAGCCTACCTCTACTTACGCTTTGGCACCGCCATTTACACTTCTGCCTCCATCTATTGCCAAAATTTGACCTGTAACGTATGGGGCATTACACATATATAAGATAGCTTGTGCAATATCTTGTGGGGTGCCTAGCCTCTGTAACCCAATTTCACTTAATACCTGATTTTTGTCCTGTTCGGACAACTCATTTTCATGCCAAAGTATCGCTCCAGGAGCAATACCATTGACCCTAATTTTAGGCGCTAATTCTCTAGAAAGCGACTTTGTTAACATGACTAATCCTGCTTTAGCCATACAATAGATAGGATAAGACTTTAATGGTCGATCAGCGTGAATATCTACCATATTGATAACACAACCATTTGTTTCTTCAAGCGCACTTAAAAGTCCCTGAATAAGAAAAAAAGGGGCTTTCAAATTAGTTCCAAATAAATCATCCCAAACCGCTTCGTTAACAGTACTAACTTCTGTCGGATAAAAACTGCTCGCATTGTTAACTAACACATCTATTCGACCAAAAGTCGATTTTGCCTTAACGGCCAGTTTGTTCACTTCTTCAGTAACAGTTAAATCTGCTGTCACAAACGCAGCAGAATCTGGTGCTATATCATTAAGTTCATTACAAAGTTCACTGGCTTCTTTAGTTGAATTGTTGCAATGAATAATCACTCTATAACCGGCCTCGTGAAGCGTAACTGCGGTGTTTTTACCAATGCGTTTTGCTGCGCCCGTTACTAGAGCGACTTTTTTATAATCTTTTGACATACCAGTAAATAATACTTTGAGTTTTTGATTAGTGTAAGGCTGATATACTAATGCTTTCTCGTCAAGCGTTAAAAGTTAGGCTAAAAGCAGTGTTTTACTAAACGCGCTTGTGATTTTTATTAATATAAAATAACATTCACCGCTCATATATTAAGTGAGAGTTGACTGCATAATTTTAAACGGATGGTAACCGTTTTAAGTGTAGTTTATTCCACCAATTTTTAATCATTAGAAGTATATGCGACGCATCGTAGGCGCCGCCACTGTACTAAGGAAATAAAATGCCTGTAATTACTCTTCCTGACGGTAGTCAAAGATCTTTCGACAACCCTGTTTCTGTTTTAGATGTCGCAGCTGATATTGGACCTGGTCTAGCCAAGGCCACAATCGCTGGTATTGTTGATGGTGAACGTGTTGATGCATGTGAAAAAATCAACGAAGACGCACAATTGCAAATCATTACTGCTAAAGATGAAGATGGTTTAGAAATTATTCGTCACTCATGTGCACACTTATTAGGTCATGCGATTAAGCAGCTATTTCCTGAGTGTAAAATGGCCATTGGTCCAACTATCGACAATGGTTTTTATTACGATGTTGATTTGGAGCAATCTCTTAGTCAGGATGATTTAGCAGCAATTGAAAAGCGCATGCTTGAATTAGCTAAAAGAAACTATGAAGTAGTAAAGAAAACCGTTTCTTGGCAAGAAGCTCGCGACGCATTTGAAGCGCGTGGCGAAACCTACAAGATGGAAATTCTAGACGAAAACATCGACAAAGATGACCGTCCAGGGTTATATCATCACGAAGAATATATCGACATGTGTCGTGGCCCTCATGTGCCAAACATGAAATTCTGTCACAACTTTAAACTGATGAAAGTGGCTGGTGCTTATTGGCGTGGTAATTCTGATAACAAGATGTTGCAGCGTATTTACGGCACAGCTTGGGCAGACAAAAAGCAATTAAAAGCCTATTTAAAGCGTCTAGAAGAAGCTGAAAAACGTGATCACCGTAAAATTGGTAAAGCGTTGGATCTTTTCCACTGGCAAGAAGAAGCGCCAGGTATGGTTTTCTGGCACAACGATGGTTATGCAATTTACACTGAGTTAGAGCGATTCGTTCGTCGTAAACTTACTGAATACGGTTATGACGAGGTAAAAGGGCCATTAATGATGGACCGCAGCCTTTGGGAAAAGTCAGGTCACTGGGATAAGTACGCTGAAAACATGTTCACGACTAGTTCGGAAAATCGTGAATATGCAATTAAACCAATGAACTGCCCGGGTCACGTTCAAATCTTTAATCAAGGTCTTAAGTCTTACCGTGATTTGCCACTACGTATGGCAGAGTTTGGTTGTTGTCACCGTAATGAACCTTCTGGTGCACTGCATGGTCTGATGCGTGTTCGTGGCTTTACCCAGGATGATGCTCATATTTTCTGTACAGAAGAACAAATTCAGGAAGAAGTGAGCGGTTGTATTCAGATGGTCTTTGATACGTATAAAACGTTCGGTTTTGAAAATGTAAGTATTAAACTGTCTACTCGTCCAGAGAAACGTGTTGGTTCGGATGAGATTTGGGATAAAGCTGAGAAAGCGTTGGCAGATGCCTTAGCATCTAACGAGCTAGAATATGACTTACAGCCAGGTGAAGGTGCATTCTACGGTCCTAAAATCGAGTTCACGTTACATGACTGTTTAGGACGAGCTTGGCAGTGTGGTACGGTACAGGTTGACTTCTCGATGCCTGGACGTTTAGGCGCAACTTACGTTGCTGAAGATAACGAGCGACGCACACCTGTAATGATTCACCGTGCAATTTTAGGTTCACTTGAACGCTTTATCGGTATTTTAATTGAAGAATACGCAGGTTTGTTGCCGACGTGGTTGGCACCAAAACAGGCTGTAATCATGAATATTACCGATAGCCAGTCAGAATATGTTAAAAATATTGAACAAAATCTGAAAGAAAAGGGCGTTAGAGTCATTTCGGACTTGAGAAATGAGAAGATAGGCTTTAAAATTCGCGAGCACACTCTCAAACGTATCCCATACATGTTAGTTGTGGGTGAAAAAGAGAAAGAAACAGGCCAAGTGGCCGTTCGTACACGCAAAGGTGAAGACATGGGCAGTATGCCAGTTGACGACTTTGTGACTTTGTTTGATGAAGTGGTTAGCAATTACGGTTAATGACCGTTAGAAATACTCAAGTGCAGTTGAAACCATAAGGCTGCACTTATTTATTAATTTTTGTGGAGGATTTTGCCATTAGAGCGCAAAACAAACGTGGCCAGAAGGCCGCTCAAAACAGGTTAAACGAAGAGATTACCGTACAAGAAGTGCGTTTAGTTGGTTCGGAAGGTGAAGCTTTAGGTGTTGTAAGTATCACTGAAGCTTTAAATGCCGCGGGTGAAGCGGGTATGGATCTTGTTGAGATCAGCCCAAACGCAGAGCCTCCTGTTTGTAAGGTGATGGACTACGGCAAATTCCTATACGAAAAGAGCAAGGCTCAAAAAGAGCAAAAGAAGAAGCAAAAACAGATTCAGGTTAAGGAAATTAAATTCCGTCCTGGAACTGATGAAGGCGACTACCAGGTAAAACTACGCAACCTGCGTCGCTTCATTGAAGCTGGAGACAAGGCGAAAGTCACGATCCGCTTCCGTGGTCGAGAGATGGCTCATCAAGATATCGGCATTGAACTGTTAAAACGTGTTAAAGCGGATTTAGAAGACATTTCAACGTGCGAATCTTTCCCTTCACGTGCTGAAGGCAGACAGATGATCATGGTACTCGCACCAAACAAGAGCAAATAAGCTCTTAACATAGCAAGTAACTAGGGCCTTCAAAGTAGTGTAGCTTTTTAAGTGAAACTCGCCTTATTACTATTTTTAAACACTCTAACAATGCGGAGTCTAGGCAATGCCTAAAATGAAAACTCATAGCGGCGCGGCAAAGCGCTTTAAAAAGACCGCTTCAGGCGGTTACAAACGTAAACAGTCTCACTTACGTCACATTTTGACTAAGAAGAGCTCTAAGCGTAAACGTCACTTACGTAGCAAGCTTATGGTTGCAGCGGTAGATAAGCCGTTAATCGATCGTATGTTAGCTGGCGCTTAAGAGAGGAGACTGAACAATGGCAAGAGTAAAACGTGGTGTACAAGCTCGTAAGAGTCACAAAAAAGTACTAAAGGCAGCTAAAGGTTATTACGGTGCACGTTCACGTGTTTATCGCGTAGCATTCCAAGCTGTAACAAAAGCGGGTCAATATGCATACCGTGACCGTCGTCAAAAGAAACGTGTTTTCCGTCAATTGTGGATTGCTCGTATCAACGCAGCGGCTCGTCAAAACGGTTTGTCTTACAGCAAATTCATGAACGGCTTGAAAAAGGCGTCTATCGAAGTTGACCGTAAGATCCTAGCGGACATCGCTGTTCACGACCAAGCTACTTTCGCTGTTTTAGTTACTAAAGCAAACGAAGCACTAGCTGCATAATCAAAATTTTTGATTTTGTATAAAAGGAAGCTCAGGCTTCCTTTTTTTGTGCCTCAAGTTTTAGGAATCGCTGTGTCCCATCGTTAGAGAATAAACCACAACGGATATCATTACCGACTATTGAATTGTGGATACTATGATTCAGCTCGTTGGCGATTCTAATACTGACCTTATTAGGTAGGTAACATGGTTTATTAAATTCAATAGATAACTTGTTAATTTTTAGTAATTGCTCAAACTCGGACAAGGCTTTAACTGTCATATGGACATTATACATACCGTGAATCAATGCCTTGGGTAAACCAAAGAGTCGGGCTAATTGGTTACTCATGTGGATTGGGTTGTAATCCAAAGAAGCTTTAGCGTATTGACGAGCCTGAGATATGTCTAATCCAAAACTTGTCAATTCTGTCCAATCCGTTTTGCGCCTAGCAACGGACTTACTTTTGTGGAATTTATTTTTCTCCAGCATCCAGTTTTGGTTTTCTATCGTTAGCCGGCCAAACTGGTAAGCACGTGTAGTAATTTGGTATTTGATCCCTTTTAACGTGTCGTCAGCTTCTTCTAACACAACTTCTAAATCAGTCGGCAACAACCAATTATGTAGTTTGTGAATGGTAAACTCTGAACCCAAATGAATTAGTCCCAGTAAGCCACTTGGAATACTACTTTGTACTAAAGTTTGTAAAACGATAGGGAAAGCCGCGTTAAATATAAACGCTGGACTGTCGTTGACCTCACCAAACATTTCTTCGAATTCGTGTACCATATTTTTGGCTGGGTAATAGTTTCTGACTTTTATTGAAAATGGTTTAAAATCACTAATGTCGTGTTTTTTTCTTGTGGCTGCGTGATAAATGAGTTTTGGCAATGAAAATGGGCTTTGATTCAACACGTTTTAGGCTGTCCTTTAATTCTTTACATTCAGGGTAATGAACTCGTTTTGACTATACAGGTGAGTTTACAAAAATTGAAAACTTTTTTTAGGTCATTCAATTACAAAGGTATACGAAATAACATCGAGAAGTGCCTTTGTCTCTTAGTATGTCTATTTTCTTTTTGCAGCTGGTCGGCAATTGCAACGCAAAAAGCAATTACAATCAAGGTCGGGCTAGCACCACCATATGTAACTGAAAAACCTGAAATCGATTCTTCGGCGAATATCGGAGGCGTTGCAACTAATATTGTTAGAGAGGCTTACAATGAAGTTGATGTAGAAACTGAGTTTAAAATAGGAGACTGGCATACAACAAAGTTAGCAATCGATAGTGAAAAGGTACTGTCTTTTTGGTGGCAAATTAATCGGCAAAGAGAAAAGTCGTGGTTATTTTCACAGCCGTTATATGAAGCCCAATATGTATTTCTTGCTAGAAAAGAAGTGCGGTTTTATTGGACACGGTTCGATCAATTACGGCCATATAAAATTGGTATATCTCATATTCAAAGCTATGGCACATTGTTCGACTCTTATATTCAATACTTAAATACAGATAAAACATTGTCCGACTACTCAGCAATCAAAAAGCTTATTTCAAAAGATCTTGATGCCATTTTGATCGAACGTTCCATGGCTAAATACTTACTGACTTTTTTATCTCCTACAGAACGAGATTCTCTTGAATTACTTGAGAACCAGGTTATTCATAAAGAGCCTTATTACTTAGTATGTGGTAAATTTTTTAATAATTGTAGCTACTATATCAATAAGTTTAATGAAGGGTTAAAATCTCTAAAAACATCCGATCGTTATGATGCGCTACTAGAGCAGCGCTAAGACAATTGAAAGGTAAACAATGAAAATAGAAGTACTCCCAGTCACACCTTTCCAGCAAAACTGTAGTTTTATTATTTGCACTGAAACAAATAAGGCCGCAATTGTTGATCCAGGTGGCGAAGTAGACAGGCTTATAGAACGAATAAATGCGCTTGGTGTTATTCCTGAAAAAATCATTATTACCCATGCACATATCGACCATGCCGGTGGCACACACGACTTGGCAAAGCGTCTTTCCCTTCCAATAGAAGGTCCACACAAAGAAGACTTATTCTGGATTGAAAAATTAGCTGACCAGTCGCGTATGTTTCAGTTTCCAGAAGCAAAGGTGTTTGAACCTAACCGTTGGCTTGAACATATGGATAAAGTAACCGTCGGGAATATAGAATTAGAAGTTCGTTTTTGTCCTGGCCATACACCGGGTCATGTTGTTTTTATCAACCACAAACACAAATGGTGTTGGGTAGGCGATGTTTTATTTAATGGTAGTATTGGTCGTACGGATTTCCCAAGAGGTGACTTTGATACGTTAATTGCTTCGATTAAAGCAAACTTATTAACGCTTGATGATGATTATCAATTTTTGTCTGGGCATGGACCGACGTCAACTATCGGTAACGAGCGTCTAAACAACCCTTATCTAAAACAGGCAAGTTAACGCTTTATAAAAAAATAGATACAAAAAAAGGGCATTGAGCCCTTTTTCTATTTATCAATATAACGCCTAATTACTTAGAGCATTGCTCTTTACAGTGACCATATAAATAGAGACTGTGGTGAGTCAGTTCGATACCAAACTTCTCCGCCACTCGCTCTTGGCGTTCTTCGATTATGTCGTCGGCAAATTCCATAACCTTACCGCAAGTCAAACACACTAAATGATCATGGTGCTTAGAATTTGCAAGTTCAAAGACTGATTTGCCGCCTTCAAAATGGTGACGAGTCACGATGCCTGCATCATCGAATTGGTTAAGAACTCGATAAATGGTCGCCAAACCTATTTCTTCGTCATGATCTAACATGATTTTGTAAAGGTCTTCAGCACTGATATGTTTGTCTTCGAGATTTTTCATTACCTCTAAAACTTTCAGACGCGGAGAGGTAACTTTAAGGCCAGCATTTTTTAATTGAAGATCGTTTTCGCTCATAACTTTATTCTTTTTATCTCGAAATTAAATTCATTATACGCATCTAATTTAACAATAGAACCGTAAAATTAAGCCAAATTATTAATTGGCCCAATTTTAAACGACACTACCCCAAAGGTCATATTCATCTGAAGCTTCGATCAAAACAGTGACCAAATCACCCGCTTTAACGTTGTGCTCTCCATTAAGGTAGACCATTCCGTCAATTTCTGGAGCATCGGCATAACAACGTCCAATAGCACCTTCTTCGTCAACTTCATCAATTAGGACCTGCATTTGAGTGCCAACACGTGCTTTTAGTTTACGAGTGCTAATGTCTTGTTGCTTTTCCATGAAGCGTATATAACGTTGTTCTTTAATTTCTTCGCTTACTTCATTGCCAAGCTCATTGGCTTTTGCACCTTCTACAGGACTGTATTTGAAGCATCCGACACGGTCTAATTGTGCCTCTTCAAGCCAGTCTAAAAGAAATTCAAAGTCTTCTTCAGTTTCACCTGGAAAGCCAACGATGAATGTAGAACGAATAACAATTTCTGGACATAATTCACGCCACTTGTTTATACGCTCTAAGACCTTTTCTGCTTGGCCAGGTCGTTTCATGGCTTTTAATACTTTTGGACTTGCATGCTGAAACGGAATATCTAAATAAGGAAGTATTTTGCCTTCAGCCATCAATGGGACTGTTTTATCAACAGAAGGGTATGGATACACATAATGTAATCGTACCCACAGACCCATCTCTCCTAGCTTTTCACAAAGCGACTTCATGTCTGTTTTAACAGGCATACCGTTCCAGAAGTCCATTTTGTGTTTTACGTCGACACCATAAGCACTGGTGTCTTGTGAAATGATCAGAAGTTCTTTTACACCAGCAGCTTTTAAGCGTTCTGCTTCGGATAAGACGTCGCCAATAGGGCGGCTAACTAGATCACCACGCATCGATGGGATGATGCAGAATGTACAACGGTGATTACATCCCTCTGATATTTTTAAGTAAGCAAAGTGTTTAGGGGTTAGTTTTACACCGTGATCTGGAATGAGATCTTCAAATGGATTGTGCTGTGGTTTTGGAAGGTATTCATGTACTTGGTTTAACACTTCTTCATAGGCATGTGGGCCTGTTACAGCTAGTACGTTTGGGTGAACTTCACGAATTTCATCGTCTTTAACACCAAGACAACCGGTTACAATCACGCGACCATTTTCTTTAAGCGCTTCGCCAATCGTATCAAGAGATTCTTGAACGGCACTATCTATAAAGCCACAAGTGTTTACGATAACCAAGTCAGAATCGTGATAGGTATTTACAACCTCGTATCCCTCGGTTCTTAGTTGAGTAAGAATGCGTTCAGAGTCGACTAAATTTTTAGGACAACCCAAAGATACGAATCCTATACGGTGACCGATTTCAAATTCGACTCCATCAGACAAGTTATGGTTGTGTTGTTGGTCGATTACTTTGCTTGGTGTTTCCAAGGTAGTGGTTTGCTTCGGGTCAAAGGTCTTAACGGTCATACAGATTCACTCAAATTAAAATTGGCGCGGATTATACATTGTTCTGAATACAAATTATAGCCGGAGAGTCGCCCATTACCTCTGTTGATGACCATTTTGTTCAGGTAAAATATTGGAAAGTAAAGTAGTGACAGACCTAAAAATTTATATGCGAACTAAACCAGCCGTGTACTCATACACACGATTCTCAGATCAAAAGCAATCTAAGGGCACTTCGGTGGCGCGGCAAGCCGATTATGCTAAAAAAACAGCTAATGAGGTAGGCCTAGAGATCGATGAGCTATTAAGCTTAAAAGACGAAGGGTTAAGTGCTTATCATAGTCAGCATATCAAAAAAGGGGCTTTAGGTGTTTTTCTTCGCGCGGTAGAAGACGGGAAAGTCGCTAAAGGCTCATTTTTGGTTATTGAGGCGCTAGACAGATTAACTAGAACAGAGCCTATGGATGCTATGGCTTTGTTAACGCAAATAGTTCAGGCTGGAATCGTTGTCGTAACCGCTTCTGATGGACAGCGATATAGCAAAGAATCGATAAGTGACAATCCAATGCAGTTGATGATGTCTCTTATGTTCATGATACGAGCGCATGAGGAAAGTGAAACCAAAAGCCGGCGGGTAAAAGACGCTATCAAGATAAAATGTCAGAAGTGGACATCAATAGTTGAAAGCGGCTTTATAAACCAAGGACACGACCCTGGTTGGGTCCGACGTGTAGACAATCGCTTTGAGTTGATACCTGAGCGCGTTGCTGCGGTTAAAAGGATCATTGAATTATACCAGTCAGGGATTGGTGGCCCTAAAATAGTTGATATGCTAAAAGAGGAGGGATTGTCGCCTTCAGACAAATTACCTCATTCAGAGCGTATTTATCGTATTGTAAAGTCTCCCATGTTAATCGGCACTAAGATCGTAAAAACGAAGGGAGAAGAGTTTGTACTGAGAGACTACTACCCAGCAGTTTTGACTAGTGAAGAATATAGCAGATTACAAAATAGCGCTGCTAAAAGAGTTTCGCGTGGTGCACAAAAAGAAATTGTTGGGTTGTTTACGGGGATTGGTATAGCGTTCTGTGGATATTGCGGTAAGGCAATGAATGGTCAAAATTACGTTAGCCGAATGAAAGAAGATGGAACTCTGGCGGATGGTCACCGTCGCTTAATATGCTCCTCGCATAATGCAGAAAGAGGCTGCCCAGTCGGAAGCTCAGTCACAATTGTACCTGTTGAAAAAGCATTACTTGAGTTTTGTACTGACCAATTACAGCTAAATGATCTATTAGCTGGTACTGATGAAGCTCAGGCTTTGTTACGTAAAAAGAGTTCGCTAAGCAATGAACGTTTGAAAAAGCAAAATGCCCTAGACAATATTATTGAAGCTATAGAGCAGGGCGGCGGGATCATTAAGTCTCTTACTCAAAAATTGGGAGCGCTTGAATCTGAGATTGAACTGTTAGATAAACAGCTCTCCAAAATAGAGGGTGAGTTGCACTACGTATCAAACTTATCGAACCCGACGCTCAGAGACAAGTGGACCGCGACAAGAAAGAAGATAGATGCATTTGATGACCAAGCGAGATCAGCCGTAGCACAGCTATTTGCGCAAACATTTGAGCGTATCGATTTTTATGTGAAGGGATTTGAAGCAGACAATTCCACTAGTATTCGTGGCGTAGTAGCTAACCAGTTACTTAGTAAGTTGTTTGGCTCAG
>NZ_CEYNSH010000035.1:0-33550 GCF_982872775.1 Psychrosphaera sp.
AACCATCCAAGAAAACTTGTTTTTTTGAAGTGTTTGATGTCTCCCTGACAACGGAGGCGCATTTTAGGGACTTAAAAAAATTCCGCAAGCCCTAATTTCACTTTTTTGATGTAAAACGCTTCGAATGGTTAAGTATTGTACACAATGGGTAAAAATCAAGCTCGATAATCTTTTTTTAGTCAAAAAGAAAACAATAGAGAGCAATCAAAGCCAAGCCTGATAGGCTAGGTGTCGCAACCACAAAGATATAAAGATAGTTTTTATTAGCTAAAAAGCTTTGGGTGAGTCGATTGCTTATTCGCTGCAAATATGAGCTTTTCTTTTCGGTAAACTAGAAGTACACAATAGTAGCTAAAGCAGTCCACAACCAACACCTTACTTTATAGGTTCAGTTGTGGACTTAAAGAGAAGATAGCCAATATCTATATCTTATTGATGTTTTTCACCAAAAGTCTCAAAAATACTGGAAAAATCCTTTTGGCCATTCCCTTGTTTGTTATGCAATGCGTACAAACTTCTCGTTAAGGCACCTAATGGAGTGGAAGAGCTTGACGCTACTGCAGTATCCATAGCTAAACCTAAGTCCTTCAACATAAGGCTCGTCATAAACCCACCTTTATAATCGTTAGAAGATGGAACACCTTCCATAACATCAGGGCAAGGGTTATAAACGTCCAGTGTCCAGTTGCTACCGCTGCTCTTAGATATGATTTCAGATAGAATTTTTGGATCCATACCATTATCAATGCCCAGCTGAAGTGCTTCTGACGTTCCGACCATTAATATGCTCAACAGCATGTTGTTACACACTTTAGCAATTTGGCCAGAACCTACCGGACCAGCATGAAATATGTTTTTTCCCATCGCTTCTAATATTGGTTTGGCCAGTTCAAATGCTTCTTGCTCGCCGCCCACCATAAAGCTGAGTGTGCCATTGGTTGCACCTGCGACACCACCAGAAACTGGCGCATCAATGAAACTTACATCAACATCTGCTAATAATGAAGATACGCTTTTGCTACTAGCTACATCAATAGTTGAACTATCAATTACTAAACTGCCCGGTTTTAGCGCTGAACCGTTCTCTTCTATAATAGAAGAATACAAACCGACAACGTGTTTACCGGCTGGGAGCATAGAAATAATGACATCTGCACTTTGAACAGCTTCTAGTGGAGTCGCCGCAGCTTTAGCACCAAGTGCTTTTAGTTTTTCTACTGACTCTGGAACTAAATCAAACACCGTTACTTGGTAACCAGCTTTGACTAGATTGGCTGCCATAGGCCCGCCCATGTTTCCTAGCCCGAAAAATGTAATCTGTTTCATTAGATTTACCTTTCCTTAGTTTAATGATGCAAGTGGATGATCTGACTCATCCCACGGAGATGTGAAAAAGGAAGCAATAAATTCATCACTGATGTCATGAACTGTTTTGAATTTCCAGTCCGGCGTATTGTCTTTTTCGATGAGTAACGCCCTAACCCCTTCTCTGAAGTCACCGATAGCAGCGCAATTTACACTTAGACCAAGTTCGAGTCGAAAACACTCAGCTAAGCTCAGATCTTTTCCTCTGTTTAATTGCTCTTTAATGATCTTTGCACTCAAAGGGCTACCATGAGCTAAACTAGCTTGTGCTTTTTTAAACCACTTGTCCTCAAACGTCTGATTGAGAATCATGGTCATTGCTGCGGCCGCTGTTGCCTCTTGGTCCAGCTCTTTGAAAAAATCGGCAAATTTAGCGACGTTGCCTTCTGGCATATTGAGTTTATCTTCTGTCTCTAGTTCCAAGAGTAGATCTGTAAGCTTCTGATGATTAAGCGCAACAGTATTCCCCCAAGAAACGGTAAGAAGATGTTCCACTAATGAGTTTTTTCTTTCACTCGATAAGAAGTGGTCGGCCAATTTTACATATTTAGCGTCAGCTGCATTAATCGAAGCACCAGTAAGTCCTAGGAATAATCCTGCTCCATTAGGCATTTTGTTTAAAAAATAACTGCCACCAACATCTGGATATAATCCAATCGTAATTTCTGGCATTGCAATGCGCGAACGTTCCGTCACTACTCTATGACTTGCACCTGCTAACAAACCAAGACCGCCACCCATAACGATACCGTGGCCCCAAAGGAGTATCGGTTTCTCATATTTATGGATCAAATAGTCTAATTGATATTCCTTAGCAAAAAACTGCTCTACACCTTGCGCAATATTACCTTCACCAGCTTCTTTCGCGGCATTGTGAAGTTGAACTACATCACCGCCCGCGCAGAAGGCTTTCTCGCCAGCACCTTCGATAACTACAACCGAAACAGTTTCATCTTCTTGCCACGCGAGTAGCTTGGTGTACAACAGCTCTACCATTTCTAAACTTAATGCATTCAATGACCGTTCTGCGTTTAGTGTCGCAAACGCGACTTTTTTGTCACTTATTGACTCAAGCTCACGAAATAAAACAGGCGCGTTGCCGTTATTGTTTTGGTTCTCAGCCATGCTCACCTCTATTCGTTTAGCCATTCTGGTTGGCGTTTTTCTAAAAAGGCATTTACACCTTCTTTTTGATCTTTACTGTCAAACAAACCAACAAATAATTCGCGTTCAAGTGGTAATGCACTATTTATTGAACCTTCTCTTCCTGCTTGAATTAATTTCTTACACGCAGAAATCGAAGTCGGGCTTTGTTGTGAGGTTTGTTCTGCTAATTCCTGAGCTTTTTCTAGGGCACTACCTTTGGCGACAACTTCTTCAACTAAGCCAATTTCGAAAGCCTTCTGTGAGCCCAAACGTTCACCGCATAAGATCATGCGTTTAGCCCAACCTTCTCCAACTAACCACGATAAGTTTTGAGTACCACCTGCACATGGTAACAAACCAACTTTCGCTTCTGGCAATGCCAGTTGAGCTTGCTCTTCTGCGATTCTTATGTCACAAGCCAATGCGACTTCTAGGCCACCACCCATCGCGTAACCGTTAATTGCCGCAATTGACACACCGTTAAAATCACGAAGCGTTTCAAATGCTGCACCAAAAACACGGGCCATATCGGATGCCACGCCTTTGTCACCATCAGCAAAAACGTTTAAATCGGCACCGGCACTGAAGAATTTCTCTCCTTCACCAGTAATAATCAACGCATAAACAGATTTGTTTGTATTCAATTCTTCTACAATGCGCTTAAGATCAGTCAAACTTTCAAACGTCCAGGTATTTGCAGGCGGGTTCGCCATCGTAATTGTGGCAATGTGACGGTCGATATCTACTTTCAATAATGACGACATAATAATTCCCTCTTAAATAATATCAGCTGCAGCATCATCAAGGAGACGACGAGCAATAATTAAGCGCATGATTTCGTTTGTGCCTTCCAAAATTTGGTGGACTCTCACATCACGGAAATGGCGCTCTAATGGATATTCCTTTATATATCCGTAGCCGCCATGTAATTGCAGTGCCTCGTTACACACTTCAAAACCAATGTCGGTCGCAAAGCGTTTAGCCATTGCGCAATAAGCCGTCGCCTCTGGATCTTTATTATCTAATTTAAAAGCAGCCAAACGGACCATTTGACGTGCAGCAACTAACTCAGTTGCCATATCGGCAAGTTTGAACTGAAGTGCTTGGAAAGCCGCAATAGGTTTGCCAAATTGACTGCGTTCTTTCATATACGCTTTGGCTGTATCTAATGCTTGTTGCGCTGTCCCCACAGAACATGTCGCAATATTGATACGGCCACCGTCTAAACCTTTCATGGCAAGAGTAAAACCGTCGCCTTCATTAGCAAGTAGGTTTTCAACAGGGATTTTGACATCTTCGAAGGTAATCAATCGGGTTGGCTGAGCGTTCCAGCCTAACTTTTCTTCTGCTTTGCCGTAAATGACACCTTCAGCATCGGCAGGAATAACAACCGCAGAAATACCTTTAGGTCCAGGTTCACCAGTCCTTACCATTACGACTAGAACATCTGTTTCACCGGCACCACTGATAAACATTTTAGAACCATTAACAATATAGTGGTCGCCATCGCGTTTTGCCGTTGTTCTTAAAGCGGCCGCATCGGAACCGGAGCCAGGCTCAGTCAAACAGTATGACGCGAGTTGCTCACCCATAACCAGTCCAGGACACCACTTTTCTTTAATACTGTCAGTCCCCCAGGTCGCTACCATCCAAGTCGCCATATTGTGGATTGTCAGCATGGCGGTAGTTGTCGTACAGCCTTTTGCTAATTCCTCAAAAATTAATGATGCATCTAATCTTGATAATCCCATACCACCGGCTTCTTCTGGTGAATACAGGCCACAAAAGCCCAATTCACCTGCTTTTGCCATTACATCTTTTGGAAAAAAGTGAGTTTCGTCCCACTTGGCTGCATTTGGGGCTAGCTCTGCATCAGAAAACTGTTTCGCTAAGTCGATAAATGCGCGTTGGTCGTCGTTTAAATTAAAATCCATGTTCTCCCCTTACACATAAGGTAAATGCCGTACTCTTGTTATTATTAATGTACGGCATCTTTGTTTGTATTGATTAAACTATAAAAGTTTTAATTACACTCTCTATTTCAGTGTAATTGACATGTTTGGACCAGCCGTAGCCGCAACATCGTCTTCAAACCATCGTGCAGTAATCGTCTTTGTTTCTGTATAGAACTTAACGGCTTGTTTACCGTACGCGTGTTGATCACCTGCAAAAGATCCTTTCCACCCGGTAAACGAGAAGAAAGGTAGTGGCACAGGAATTGGAATATTAATACCAACTTGACCTACTTCAATATTGTGCTGGAACTTACGGGCCGCGCCACCTGATGAAGTAAAGATTGATGTACCGTTTCCGTATGGATTGTCATTGATAAGACCGATTGCTTCATCGAGTGTATCGACGTTCATTGTTAAGAATACCGGGCCGAAAATTTCTTGTTTATAAATTTCCATCTCAGGTTTAACATCGGTAAACATGGTAGGACCAACCCAGTTACCATTAGGGTAGCCTTCAACTTCAAAGTTAGTTCCATCTAATACACAGAACGCGCCTTCACCCTTACCTGTCTCGATAAGACCTTCAATACGTTGTTTGGCTTGTGGCGTTATTTGTGGTCCGTAGGCCGCTTCAGGATCTGAGTAGTGACCTGGACGAACCGAAGCTAATTTTTCTCTTATTTCTGGGATCCACTTTTGAGCCTCACCAACAAACACTGCAACCGATATAGCCATACAACGTTGGCCTGCCGCACCTACCGACGCACCAACGATGTTATTGATCACTGCTTGTTTGTTCGCATCAGGCATCACGACCATGTGGTTTTTGGCACCTAAAAACGCTTGAACACGCTTCATGTTGTCAGTACCTGTCTTATAGATGTATTGGCCCACACCAACCGAACCAACAAAAGAAATTGCTTTAACCGCTTCTTCATTTAACAGTCGGTCTACTTGCTCTTTGTCGCCATGAACAACTTGAAGGACACCTTTTGGCGCGCCGGCTTCTTCAAATAACTCCACCAAACGAGTCGGAGTTAGAGGATCTTGTTCAGATGGCTTTAGGATAAAGGTGTTACCACAGGCAATTGCTAGTGGGAACATCCACAAAGGGATCATTGCTGGGAAGTTAAACGGCGTAATACCAACACATACACCTAATGGTTGAGTGTATGAATAAGTATCAATATTACGGGCAACGTTTTCTACCGTCTCACCCATCATCATTGATGGAATGTTCGCCGCGTGCTCTACGACTTCAATTCCACGCCAAACGTCACCCATCGCATCTTCATGCGTTTTGCCTAATTCTTCACAAATAATGCCAGCGATTTCTTCCTGGTGTTCTTTTAGAAGGTGCGCATAACGCATCATGACACGTGCACGCTCTGAAATAGCCACTTCTTTCCACGTTTTGAATGCAGCTTTAGCGCTGTCGATTGCGGCGTCCATTTCTGATGACGTTGCACAAGGAACTTGGGCAATCACTTCTTGTGTTGCTGGATTTGTTACATCGATTTTTCTTGTTGATGAAGACTCAACCCATTCTCCACCAATAAATAAAGGTACCTGTTTCATGACATAGCCTCTTACTTTTACTACTTTTTTGTGTAGCTTTTTTTATGATTGACAGCATTACAGCAAATTAGAAATAACAAAGAAATTGATTAAATTGCTTTTTTGATGGACTATCTTGGTCTACGTATTTTTAGTACATTAACAAAGGTCCAAATAATGAGTGTTACCTCGCAATGGCCCCTGCCTAAATCAAGCGTTCGCTTCCTTGTTCCAAAACCAATGGTTAAACAATTGCAAGTCAGTAGTTTAAGTAGAGGACTCGTGCCTCTCGCCTTTGGTTATTATCAAGAAGCTTATGGTCATGGTATCAAAAGAGACAAACACACTGATAACTTGATATTGTTTTGTGTTGATGGAACTGGCTGGGTTGAAGCAAATGGCAAAAGGTACACGCTCAGCAAAAACCAAATCATTTTCCTACCTAAAAATACACCTCACCATTACAATGCAGATAACCACCGACCTTGGTCTATTTATTGGGCGCATGTCGACGGCCATTTATTTGATGAGTTCATGGATATTATTGGTGTCGACAAAACAAATTTAATGATCAACCTCACGTCCCCTTTGGCAGTTCAAGAAGAGTTTAATGCTTTGATAGATTCGAGGTATTTAGGCTACCAATTAAACCGTTTTTTTGTCGCCTCAAACATGCTTAAAAAAATACTAAGCTTGATATCCCTTCAAAAGCCGATTGTAAATATTACTGCTCAACGTCATTTTAATGAACATACTATCAACGCTTACTTTGAGGAAAATATTGAGGCCCTACTGACCTTAGAAGAAATGGCTGAATACTTTGGTTTATCGAAGTTTTATTTTGCAAAAAAGTTTCAACAGCTCATGTTTAAAAGTCCAGTAAAGTACTTTTTAGAAATGAAAGTACAATACGCTTGTAAACTGCTAGACTCAACGAATATGAATATAAAAAACATCGCAATTACAGTTGGATATGAAGACCAGTATTACTTTTCAAGATTATTTAAAAGTACCATGGGTTTGTCTCCTACGCAGTACCGAGATTCGATACACGGACAATAGTTTATTCACTTTATATTAAATTTATCTGGATTTTGTCATATTTCCGTCATATTTAATCTAAATAATACTGGGCAACAATTAGTATCAACCAACTCTATAAGATAAGACTATGTCACATAAAATATTAATCATAGAAGATGAGTTTGCGATCAGAGAAATGCTTACCTTTGTCATCGAGCAAAATGGCTACCAGGTGATCAGTGCAGAAAGCTACGAAGATGCAAAACTATTGCTTATGGATGAAGCACCCGCCCTCATCTTATTAGATTGGATGTTACCTGGTATGTCAGGTATTCAAATCGCGAAAAAGCTCAAACAATCTGATAGTTATAAAGATATCCCAATTATCATGCTAACAGCTAAAAGCGAAGAAGATGATAAAATCCAAGGCTTAGAAGTTGGCGCAGATGACTACATCACAAAGCCATTCTCACCAAAAGAACTCATCGCTCGAGTTAAAGCGGTTTTGCGTCGCACACAACCTACTGCTACCGACGATCCAATAGAGATTATGGGCCTTAGGCTCGACCCAAGTAGCCACCGCGTGACACTGGAAGGAAGTGATCTACACTTAGGTCCTATGGAATTTAAGTTGTTACATTTTTTTATGACTCATCAAGAACGAGTATATAGCCGAGACCAATTGCTAGACAATGTTTGGGGTACTAACACTTACGTCGAAGATAGAACCGTAGATGTTCATATTAGGCGACTGAGAAAAGCGTTAACATCTCATGATAAATTAATTCAAACGGTTAGAGGCTCTGGCTACCGTTTCTCAACAAGAATGGACTAAACGTTCCGTATGCATCAAAAACAATCAATTGGGCAAGTCGTTTTCCGTTTACTTTGGATATATGCCCCGTTTGGAATTTTGGGTTATGCAGCTGGCTTTTTTATAGAAGCCAGTTTTGCTTTTTGTTTTGTCATTATGGGCATTCATTATTGGCAACTTCGCAAACTAACTCATTGGCTGTGGTTTCAGCGCGGTATTTACCCGCCAAAAGCAATAGGTATTTGGAACAACGTATTTGATGGAATTTACAGCCAGCAACGTCGCAATGCCAAAAAGAGAAATGATTTAACGGCACTAGTCCGCCGCTTTAGACTGGGTGCTGAGGCACTTCCTGATGGTGTCGTCATTTATGATGTTCACCGCAACATATTCTGGTGTAACAAAATTGCTCAAGACATGCTTGGACTAAAATGGCCAGCGGACAAAGGCATAAGAATAGACAACTTGATCAGAATGCCTGAGTTTATTGATTATCTCGATGACCAGGCGTATAGCAAACCCTTAGAAATCCAGTCTCCGACTAATGATGCACATACTTATGAAATACGTGTCGTCCCTTTTGAGTCGGACAAATGGACGGTTATAGTCCGTGATATAACGCAACTCAATCAATTGGAGCAAATGCGAAAAGATTTTATTGCAAACGTATCCCACGAACTCAAAACGCCATTAACGGTTATGCGTGGGTATCTCGAGATGACAAAAGATTTTTGCGACATTGATGAGCCGATGTGGAACAAAGCACACACTATGATGACCGAGCAGACATCACGTATGGATGATCTAGTATCTCAATTATTGTCATTGTCCAAAATAGAACAACAAGGCGATGATATCGTCATGCAAGAAGTTGATGTACCGAAAGTTCTGAACGTATTAGTTGACGAAGCTAAAAGCCTCTCGAACAACAAACACAATATTTCTGCTGAAATCGACCCTGAGCTAAAGGTTATAGGTCTTGCTTCAGAATTGCGCAGTGCATTTTCCAACCTTGTCTTTAATGCAGTTAGATACACTCCTGAAAATGGTGAAATTTCAATTTCGTGGAGCCTAACTAAATCTGGAAAAGCCAAATTTGTGGTGAAAGACAGTGGCGTTGGCATTGATCCAGCCCATATTCCAAGGCTTACAGAGCGCTTCTACCGTGTGGATGAGGCCCGGACACGCAAAACCGGTGGTGCTGGCCTTGGACTATCAATTGTTAAACACGCTTTAGCACATCACAAATCGAAGTTAGAAATCGAAAGTAAACTTAACGAAGGCAGCGTCTTCTCTTTCCGTTTTCCAAAGTCACTCGTTAAAAAACAAGCGACAACTGAAATAGAAAAAATTTAAAACCATTCCTTCCAAGGATCGAATACAAGCACTAGGGACAGTGCTCTCAATTATGCTAAGCTTGCGCCAATTAAATAATAATAATCGATTGGTAATTAGCTATGAGTTGCCCACATCAAAACAATTATAGAAAACTAGAAGAGTCTATTCACACTGATTTTAAAGACGATATGTCCTACGGAGATTACCTCCAACTTAATAAAATATTAGATGCTCAAAGTCCCCTTTCCAGTGAACACGATGAAATGCTTTTTATTGTCATTCATCAAGCCAGTGAATTGTGGCTAAAATTAGCAGGACATGAATTAGCAGCAGCAATGAAGTTTATCGAACGAGAAGAGTTTGGGCCTGCTTTCAAAGTCATTTCCCGTGTAAAACAAATTTTTGTTCAATTAACTCAATCGTGGAATATTTTATCCACCCTTACACCTGTCGATTACTTAAAGTTCAGAGACGACCTTGGTAAATCTTCTGGCTTTCAATCATTTGGTTATCGAGCAATCGAGTTTATGCTAGGCAACAAGAATAAAGAATTAATCGAGGTACACAGCGCTAACCCACAAGCCTATGAAACACTTAATCGGTTGTCCGAGGCGCCAAGTTTGTATGACATTGTGATAAGAATAATGGCTAAACGTGGATTCGACATCAATTCTGACTTACTAAATCGTGACGTTACAGAGCCTTATAATGCTGATGCGACTGTTTTGGCTGCTTGGGTTAAGGTTTACGAAAACTCAGATCAACATTTTGAACTCTATGAATTGGCCGAGAAACTTATGGACATAGAAGACTCGTTTCAAAATTGGCGTTTCAAACACATGTATACAGTACAACGCATTATCGGAAACAAAGTTGGTACAGGTGGCTCATCTGGTGTGGAGTTTTTGAAAAAAGCATTGGATATTAGTTTCTTCCCTGAATTGTTAGAGCTTAGAACAAAACTATGATTTCAAAAAACGAAGCCAAACATCTACGCAGTCTCAGTAACAAAAAACAAAGGCGTCTTTCAGGCCAATTTTTAGTTCAAGGTGAAAAAAATGTTCTTGAGCTTTTGCGTTCAGGTTTAATGATTGAAAAACTCTTTGTATCTGATGCATTTGTCGCCGTTCACTCTAATCTTTTAATAAATATAGCTTACACAATCGCGAATGAAGATGAGTTAACAAAGGTGAGTAGCATCACCTCAAATAACGCGGCAATCGCCATCGTAAAACAGCCCGAATATGATGTTAACGAAATAAGCGGTCTAGTATTGGCACTTGATGACGTCAATGATCCAGGGAACCTTGGAACGATTCTCCGTTTGGCTGATTGGTATGGAGTAAAACACGTACTATTGAGTGAACAAACTGCCGATGTCTACAACCCAAAAACAATCAGTGCCACAATGGGAGCATTTACCCGCGTTCAGACTTATAGAGTAGATCTGGTACATTATCTTTCAAATACTAAAGCGCCTATATATGGCGCATTTTTAGAAGGACAAAGTGTGCATCACTGCGCATTTAAAGAGCCGGCTATTATTGTCATGGGAAATGAGTCACATGGTATTTCAAAAGAAATTGAAAATTTAGTGACTGACAAGATCACCATACCGTCCTATGGACAATCTGAGTCGTTAAATGTCGCAATGGCGACGGGTATAATTCTTGATAATTACCGACGAACGACTTAATGGACAAAAAGCATACAAAGAATATTATCTTTTATTTAAATCTAGGAATTTAGTGCCGGTAAACTTTGCCAAATATTGAACTTCAGCTAATTTTATAGAACACACCTTAAAAAAGACATTTGTCTAATTGCTCTAGTGGAACACAACATGAAGTTTAGCCTTGGCACAAATATCAAACAAAAGCTCATCATTAATGCAGTTTTAGTAGCAGCTGGCATGGTTTTTATGCTACTGCTACTCATATACTCAAATAATAAGAACGCTGTTTACAGTGATGCAGTTAAGCTTTTGGAGACGTTCAATACCGATACTTATCAACTAAAAGTTTACGAACAATCTTTTTTGACCTCAAAAAATCTTGAGAAAGTAGAAAGTTTCAACAGTCTGGCCGATAAAGAAGTCGCAGTCTTGAAGCAGTTTAGGATTACACTCGCCAACGAGTCTCTACCAACCCGAGACGTAAATAACTACATAGCGTCTATCGAAGACTATCAAAATACATTCAATCGTTTAGTTGAAACCCAAAAGACTATCGGTCTCAACCCCAAAGATGGTCTTTATGGCGATTTACGTGGTGCGGTTCATAATATCGAATCTCTTTTGAAAGAGCAGAGTAACTACAAGCTAATGACAGACATGTTGCAGCTTCGCCGTGCAGAAAAAGACTTCATGCTGCGCTTTGATATGAAGTATTTAGACAAGTTTAATAAAGGTATCGACACTCTAAATAGTAACATCGCAAATTCGGATATTAGCCCTGACATTCAACGCAAACTTCTCTCATTTTCAGGCGACTATAAATCAAAGTTTACAACCCTTGTTCAAGCCGAACAAACTAAAGGCCTAAACGCTGATTCTGGTATTAGGGCTGAACTTGCAGCAAGCGTAAACAGACTGGACCAACAGTTAGCAACTATGGCTACTAATATCAGTAAGGCCATCGTTGACACTCAAACAAAGACCAAATTTATTGGCTTTGGGTTATTCCTAATACTGACCATCATCGTCCTAGCATCAACCTATGTCACAAGTCGCAAAGTCTTAATGCCTATCAAAGAAATAAGTTCAGTTATTACTATTGTCAGAGAACAAAATGATCTTACTAATGACTTAGAGTTTGAAGGTAAAGATGAAGTGTCTCAAATGGGTCGTCAGTTCAATAGTCTGATTACTGAGTTTCGTGAGCTCATCAACAAGGTTATAAGCGCAGTACAAGCGCTTGATGAGGCAACGGTTACTTTGGTTAACAATTCTCAAGACAACCAAGATTCGTTGGACTTGCAACTAAAAGAAACGGAGTCTGTGGCTGCCGCTGTCACTGAAATGGGCGCAACAATTAAAGAGATTGTAAGTAATACTGAAGATGCTGCTGCCAAGGCTCTGTCAAGTAATGACAATGCTGAACAAGGGTATACTCAAGTTAACCTGACTATAGACAGTATTCGCAGCCTTTCCGATAACCTTGCAACTGCGGTACAAGATGTGACGGAGTTAGCAGAAGAAAGTAAAAATGTTGGCTCAGTATTAGACGTAATACGTGGTATTGCAGAACAAACAAATCTACTAGCCCTTAACGCTGCTATCGAAGCTGCGCGGGCAGGTGAACACGGACGCGGCTTCGCGGTTGTAGCAGATGAAGTTAGAACGCTCGCAATGCGAACCCAAGAATCTACTAAAGAAATTGAAAATATTATTTCATCGTTGCAAGGTCGCATTGGCTCGATTGTCAATGTCATCGATCAATGTCAAGAACAAGGCAATACATCAACTGATCGAGCAGCTGAAGCTGGAGATAAACTTAATTCGATTACCGCCGATGTAAAAGTCATCATGGATATGAATACGCAAATAGCCACTGCAATTGAACAACAAAGTAAAGTCGCTGAAGAAGTAAATATGAATGTTGTCGCCATTCGTGACGTCGCAGACACTTCCTTCCAAAGAGCCAAGGATAATGCTGAAAGCAGCTCATTAATCTCTAATCAAGCTCAAATACTTCGCTCCTTCATAGACAAATACAAAGTTTAAACCCAAAAGAGCCGCTATCGCGGCTCTTTTTACATTAGCTTTTGTCCTGCTTTAAGTCTACAAGTCAGCTAAGTCCATGTTAAGCTTATGCTTAATTAACTCAAATAAAAACACTTCTTATATTATGAAAAAATTAAACGTTACTTTTATAGGCTTAGGTGTCATGGGATACCCTATGGCTGGACATCTTTCTCAAAACACTAATTTGAAAGTTACGGTGTACAACCGAACGACAGAAAAATCGAAGCAATGGGCAACTGAGTATAGTGGCGACGTTAAATTAACGCCCAAAGAAGCAGCAGCTGGCGCTGATATAGTATTTGTATGCGTTGGCAACGATGATGATTTGCACCAGGTTACTATTGGCGATTCTGGTGTTCTTCAATCAATGGGGGAAGGTTCAGTTTTAGTAGACCACACTACCGCCTCTGCTGACATTGCGCGATTACTCAATGAAAAGTGCCAAGCACAAAGTGTTGGTTTTGTAGATGCACCCGTGTCTGGAGGCGAGGCAGGCGCAGTTAATGGTCAACTAACGGTCATGTGTGGCGGAACTGACGAACAGTATAAAAAAGTAAGTGACGTCATGATGTGCTACAGTCGTTATACAAAACTACTTGGCCCTGCTGGATCTGGTCAATTAGCTAAAATGATGAATCAAATTTGTATTGCCGGTGTGGTGCAAGGCTTGTCTGAAGCACTCCAATTTGGTGTAAACGCTGGTTTGAATTGTGAGGCTGTGATCGAAGTTATCTCAAAAGGAGCGGCAGGCTCATGGCAAATGGAAAATAGGCATAAGACGATGTTATCCGGTGACTACGATCATGGCTTTGCGGTTGACTGGATGAGGAAAGACCTGGACATTGCCCTTACGGAAGCCAAAAGAAATGGTTCAACGCTCCCGCTCACAGCGCTAGTCGACCAATTTTATGCAGACGTCCAAAAAATGGGTGGAAGTCGTTGGGACACGTCCAGTTTACTCAAGCGCTTGTTGAAATAACAACGCTGATTATTATATTGAAATTAATCAATACAATGAGTCGGCATTATCAATGCCGCTCAGTATTTACCGCAATTTTATAAAGCTGTGTCCCTACCTGAACGGCTGCAGAAGGATAATGAAGAATTACAGTACCACTTTCTGGTGCGTGAATATTGACGATCGCGGCATCATTATCAAACTCTAATGAATTTAATACTCGCGCCAATACGTCTCCTTTTTGCACTTTATCACCAGCTTTTTTTAGGTATTCGACCATGCCAGCATAAGAGCTAAACAAAGTTTTATAGTTGCTCAGCGGAGTAACATTAATGGCTTTTTGATTGATTGAAACAGGGATCGTTACATAACCTTGTTGTGACAAATAATTTAACAAACCTTTAGCGTCTTCCTCTGCTTGAGCTAAACAAATGTTTTCCTGCGACCCCAGCTCAACGGTGAACGCTTTGACCTGATAATCCAAATTGATATCCTGACTTTTCAGTTGCTTTTTGATCGCCTGCCATGGAGTAAAACTAGCTTCATCAAGGGCACCAGCAAACTCGACGGGTATAGAAATTATGTTTTCAATATTAAATGCTTTAGCCTCTTCAACTAAAAAGTCTGGGCTGTATAGATGGCGTGTTGACGATGGGCCTGTATGTAAGTCCAAAACCAAATCAGCCTTGTTCGCAAGCTGTTGCAATTTTATATTCAAGAATTGTGCGGTATTAACCCCCCATTGGGTTTCAAGTTTCGCCTCGAGTTCTTCAGCTAAAAATTGACGACACTGACGAACAATTTCGGCCTGTTCCAGTTCTTCAAATTGCTTTATATTTCGTTCAACAAACTGATTTACCGCCGCCTCGTCGTAGTGATAAAAACGATTCCAATTATTACCATTTGTCGCATCAAAACGACCTTGTAGGTACTCTCCGGCACGTTGGTTTCGTCCAAAGGGATTACAATTAGGGACCAAAATGAAATTAGCGACTAAATCATTCTCCTTCAACGCTTGTATTATCTGATATATAACCGCACTACCTTGCATTTCTGCGGCATGCACAGCACTTTGGATATAAACGGTAGGCGCATCTGGAATACCACACTCCAGGAAATAAACGGGAATGCCGATTTCCTGTCCCGCAATGTCCTGATTTAGAGTGACCATTTGTTTCGATAATTTCATTTGGTTTACCTATTTTTAAGCTGCGCTGAACACATCATCATGAATCGATTGAACAACCGTTTTTGCCCTACTTTGATCAACCAAAAAACAGATATTATGGATGCTCGCTCCGTGACATATCATTCTGATCGGATGTTTTGATAACGAACTGAACAACCGCTTTGCCCCATCTGTCCCTGACTGAGTAACACGATGATCACCAATAGCCGCAACCAGAGCCAAATTAGTTTCTACTTTTACAGAACAGAATGACTCGAGCTCAGCAATACATTCATCAGAAATCACACCGACATGATTATTTGGTGCCTTATCAATAGTTAGGGCAACCGAAATCTCAGACGTCGTTATAAGGTCAATTGACAGTTCGTGTTTAGCTAATATCGCAAAAACTCTTGCCAAGAAACCACTTGCGTGCAGCATGTTTGGACTGCTTACCGTTAATAGCGTCTGTTTTTCCCGCAACGCAATGGCACGAATTCCCGGCTCTGTTGTTTTCTTACGAATCCATGTGCCACCCAATTCAGGATTTACGCTGGAACCAACAAAAACATCGATATCAGCTCTAGCGGCAGGTAGTATTGTTGCTGGGTGAAGGACCTTAGCACCAAATGTTGCAAGCTCTGCTGCTTCACTAAAGCTCAGTTCCGTCATAGGCTTAGCCTTTCCGGTTATACGAGGATCCGTAGTGTAAATGCCTGGTACGTCGGTCCAAATTTGTACGACATTTGCATTTAAAGCCTCAGATAACAGTGCAGCAGAATAGTCACTACCGCCACGCCCCAGCGTAGTCGTATTACCGAATTTATCCGAACCAATAAAACCTTGAACAATCGCAATCTTATTTTCAATTAAAGGTAATAAGTGCTCAATGGCAAGTGATCTTATTTCATCAGGTTGAGGCTTAGCATGGCCAAATGAGCTATCTGTTCTCATTACAGTACGAACATCAAAAGTTTGAGCTTGCCGAGCGTCAACTAATTGATTAAACACTTCAGCAAATAGTAAACTCGACATTTGTTCACCAAACGACAAGATGCGGTCAACCAATTTAGTACTATATGACTCGGCTAATTCTGTTACTGCCTCGGCTAACAATCTTATGATGTCATCTATTTTTTTATGCAAAACCTCACTGGCGTTTAAGCCATCTAAAATGTTCGCTTGAATACAACGAATCTCATCTAGTGCAGTGTTTACTTGGTTTTGTGTTAATTCATTGCTACTTAATTTAACTAAAAGGTTGGTCACACCAGAAGACGCAGATACAACAACAACGCGCACGTTTTCATCGTTTTGAATGATTTGAGCACAGCGACGCATAGCCTCAAAGTTAGCTAAGCTAGTTCCACCGAATTTGGCGACTTGTAGATTTTTAAAAGATGACATTTCTTTCCCAATATTAAGATTAATGTTGGGGAGGAATCAGGTTGAATAAGGTTAGATACGCGAAGTGAATGCGAATTTGAACTTACTAACCAGAAGCGCTCCACCAGAAAAAATGGTGACAACTGCTAAAACTCAATTTAGACAGCCGAGATGAATAGCTCTCAAACTATTCATCCCTCGGCGATGATCCCCTTACAATTTATCGATGAAGTTGAGACTTCTCCAAATTGCTACCTGATCAACGCACCTCTTCTGTAGCACAAGACAGACTATGGCCTTGCACCAAAAACAGTCAGACAATTATATGTGCGAGCTGTTTCGCGTAATGTAAAAAAGTTAGAGTAAAAAGTCAATTTTTAGTTTAACGCTTTTCCAAGCTAATACAGCCAACAGAATAGCCAGCGCCAAAACTACATAAAATCCCCTTCTCACCTGACTTGAAGTCGTCTTGATACTTGTGAAATGCGACAATTGAGCCTGCCGAAGCAGTATTCGCATACTCGTCTAATATTAGTGGTGCATCCAAAAATTCAGGTTCTCGACCTAATAATTTCTTTGCGGCAAACAGGTTCATATTAATGTTGGCTTGGTGTAACCACATACGTTTAACTTCACTTACCTGCCAGTCATTTTGTGACAAATGTTCTGAAATAGTACTTGTCACAATTGGCAACAACTCTTTAAAGACCTTTCGGCCTTCTTGAAAAAAGTAAGAATTATCTTCAGGAAGTTCGTCATAACAATGATCGACATAACTATGATTACATTGAATGTTATTCGAGAACTTGGTTATTTGTTGCGTATTTACAATCTTAAACTGATGCTCAGATGTCGCCGTATCTGCACTTTCAATGATCACAGCAGTTGCAACGTCACCAAAAATGAAATGACTGTCTCTATTAGTATAATCGAGTTGTGGTGTTGTAAACTCTGGGTTCACAACCAGAACACATTTAGCGTTTCCACTTTTAATAGCGTTATAGGCATTAATAATCGCAAAGGTCGCTGTAGAGCAAGCAACATTCATATCAAAGCCATAGCCTCCTGCTCCCAAGATTTGTTGTACCTCAACGGCCATTGCAGGATAAGAGCGTTGCATATTTGAAGAGCCAAGAATGACCATATCTATATCTGCTGCTGTCTTATTTGCGGCTTCTAACGCCCCTTTGGCAGCTTCTACGGCCATTAAAACCATTTCTGGTGGCTCAGTCGGCGCATTTTTAGTCATTTTAGGATGGAGGATATTTGGGTCCGTGATCCCCTCTTTTACCATGGCATAACGAGACTTAATGCCTGATGCCTTCTCGATAAACTCAACGCTTGATGGCTTTTTCTCTTCTACTTCGCCAGCTTCAATTTTGGCTGCATTTTCGCGATTGAATTGCTCAACATGACTATTAAGTACATCAACTAATTCTTGGTTACTAATTTTATGTGGTGGGGTAAATAGACCTGACCCTGAAATCACAACTGAAGACATAACTAAACCTACTTTAAAATATCTAATGTCTTTATTATCTTAGCCCATAACGAATAAGGCAAATAAATTAAAACGCCGGAAAGATCCGGCGTTTATTCGTTTAACTTTAAGTTATCTTTTTGCAGACGCTATTACTAAACCTCTGCTGCAGTATCTAACTTTTCAAAAGATTTTATAAGGTCATCAACTTGTTTCATTTGACTCAAGTAACCCTCCAGTTTATCAAGTGGCAACGCACATGGACCGTCACATAACGCCTCATTTGGGTTCGGGTGGGCTTCGATAAATAAGCCTGCAATACCAAGTGCCATACCACTTCGCGCTAACTCAGCAGCCTGTGCTCGTCGGCCATCTGCAGAGTCTGTCCGGCCACCTGGACGTTGCAGAGCATGTGTCGCATCAAACATCACTGGAGCCATACGTTTCATATCATCCATGCCAAGCATATCAACAACCAAATTGTTGTAACCAAATTGGCTACCGCGCTCACAAAGAATAACTTGCTCATTTCCACCATCATTAAACTTTTTAATAATATGACGCATTTCATGTGGGGCTAAAAATTGAGGTTTCTTAACATTAATGATTGCGCCTGTTTTGGCCATCGCAACGACCAAATCCGTTTGACGCGCCAAAAAAGCTGGAAGCTGAATAATGTCCACAACTTCTGCCACAGGTTGTGCTTGGTGTGGTTCGTGAACATCTGTGATAATCGGAAGATCGAATTGTTCTTTGATTTCTTCAAAAATCTTTAAACCATCATCCATACCAGGTCCGCGGTAAGAATTAATTGAAGAACGGTTAGCCTTATCAAAACTAGCTTTAAATACGTATGGGATGTTTAACTTAGACGTTACTTCTTTGTACTTTTCAGCAATGGTCATTGCCAGATCACGAGATTCTAAAACGTTCATGCCACCAAATAAAACAAATGGCTTGTCATTGGCTAGTTCGATGTCGTTACCAATCTTTATGATTTGTGTATTAATGTCTGACTTAATTTGAGATGTCATCAATATTTCTCTTTAAAAATGTAGTTAGGCGTAATGCCTGATAATTAAATAATAGTCTAACTAGCGATAGTTCGTAGTAACTGTCCACAGAACCACGCCGCAAAAGTACCAATTGCATAACCAAACACGGCCAATAACACCCCTACTGGTGCTAATGAAGGATGGAATGCCGAGGCAACTATTGGGGCCGATGCAGCCCCGCCTACGTTTGCTTGACTGCCTACCGCCATATAAAACAGAGGCGCTTTAATAATTTTTGCAACTGCTAACATTAATGATGCGTGGACTAACATCCAAATAGCGCCGATCGCGAAGTACACCGGACTATCTACTATCGCGGTGATATCCATTTTTAGCCCTATCGCGGCGATGAGGAAATACAAAAACGCGCTGCCTACTTTTGCGGCACCTGCGTGCTCTACTTTTCTAAATCGAGTAAAAGACAATGCGATACCCATAGCACTAGCACTGACAATCATCCAGAAAAACTTACTGTGAAAGCTATACTTTGCTAATGATGGATAATTCGCTTGCATAAATGGCGTGATAACATCGGCAAATACATGGGCAATCCCCGTAACACCAAAGCCGACAGCACAAATAAACATCAAGTCATTTAGCTGCGGTATGCGCGCATTTTTTGATTGGTGTTCTTCTACCTTTTTCTGCAACTGAGTAATTGCTGTTGTATCCGCACCTGCTTTTGCATCAATTGCTTTGGCGCTTCCTGACAAAAACAACAGTACCGCCATCCAAATATTCGCTACTATAATGTCAACTGCAATCATCGATGAAAAGATTGTATCCCCGACTTCATATATTTCTTTCATCGCTGTTTGGTTGGCACCACCTCCAATCCAGCTGCCTGCTACCGTTGTCATGCCGCGCCAAACATCTTGTGGGCCGCTATTTCCAAGTAGTTCTGGAACAAAATAACTCATGATCAACAAGGCTATTGGGCCACCGATTACAATACCGATAGTACCGGTTAAAAACATTGTGACTGCTTTAGGGCCTAGCTTTAATATTCCGGGTAAATCTACGCTTATTGTCAAAAGCACAATACATGCTGGTAACAAGAATCGTGACGCTACGTAATATATATTTGCACTCGCATCAGAGCCGACAAGGCCAAATGAATTAAGTAATGATGGAATGAAATAACACAATAAAAGTGCAGGTACAAAGCGATAAAATCGTTTAAAAAAAGGTTGCTCGCTTTTACTAGTGTAAAACACGAGACCCAAGATCATGGCGAGCACACCAAATAGTGTCGCCTCATTTTGTATTACTGGCATGAAACCCAACCCTTATAATATTATTTTTTAATGGATCGTATGTATTGGAAGTACTTGTTCTTCCATTTGCATTTTGAAAAATGTCGCCATTGGATCATTTGGACAGGCTTTAATAAAATAATCTAAATCATCTTTGGCCCACTGCTCACAATCAAGTTGTTGTAAAACAATACCTCTGTCCCTTCTTTCATAAGGGTCTTCAGGTAACATCTCCATCATAGTTTCGACACAGGCAAGAGCTTCTTCTAAGTGCCCCTCAGCGAGGAGACACACTTTTTGTTCTGATATAACTTCTTTAACTAACTCATCTCTCGGTACTGGCTTTGCGAAGCTAGCCAAGCCACTGACAAAACTCTCGTTCATGTCATCACTCGTGATAAGGTAGTCAGTCGCCCCCGATAGTGGGTCAATAACGATCATTTCAGCGTTATTAAGCATTACAACCAAGCCAATATCTTGCTCTAACTCGGCAATGTAAGACTTAAAACCCACTTCATTCAATAAATGAGAAACAACAATACCCAAAGTAAAATGGTTTCCCGTTCTTGCCGTAGCACAATAACCTACCGAACCCAACGCAGATTCTGGTAACGATTGTAGCCCAGGCCCCGAAAATGCCAGCTCATCATAGATAGCGTCTAACACTTTATACAATAAGTCTTGGTTTAGTATTTGGTTTTTAGTATACGTTTCTAAAAACTGGACTGCCGAACTTATTGACGTCGATACTCTATCTAAGCTGATATCGTGTTGCCAGTTCTGTTCTAGTTCTAAAATTTCAAATAAAATATCGCTGCTTTTATCCAGCGACAAAAACCAATTTGCGGACATATACTCTCTTAAAATGATGATGCAATCAGAATGATGTTTTAGTGATTGCCATAAATGCAGCTAAAACTAAACAAATAGATGCGCCAGATAACCACTGGACACCTTTACTTTTTGACGTGGCTTTAATTGCAAGCGCTGCAAAAACGATATAGCCAATAACAAACAAAACTTTTACCGTTAACCAAGAAACTAAAAACGGATATTGACCTAAAACAAAACAAAGACCAATAGCCGTACCGATTAATAATGTGTCGATAACGTGAGGTAAAATTTTGAGTATTTTAGGCAGTGTGTTACCACGAATCTGTACTACAAAAAAGCGATAGTAGAATAGAATGACACTCAACATGACAAACATTAAGTGTGAATGCTTTAACCCCAAGTACATTATGAATCCTTTTTATTTTGACCTAGTACACTAGGCTTCTCGTTTTAGTAAAAGTTTTTGCTAGCGAATCGATTGATTCTTTTATTTCTGCTGTTTCTATATAACAAAAGATCGATGCCACCAAAGTGTAATCGATCTGTTTATAGTCGGAGGATTATATCAGAAAACAAACTCGTTTTCTCTACTTCTAGCGCCGATAAATGGCATCAAATTTGGATTGGTTATTATCAAACAACTCTACGAGTTTTGGGTCAAACTTTTTGCCTTTTTGTTCAATAATGAACTGGCATGCTTGCTCATGTGTCCAGGCCTTGCTATAGCTCAAGGTCGATCGTAGCGAGTCATATACATTTGCTAAGGCAACAATTCTTGCATAAATATGAATATCTGTACCTTTCAAACCATTCGGATAACCACTGCCATCCCAATTTTCCTGATGTTGCTGTGCAACAATTGCCCCTATTTGAATAAGTTCTCGCTCAGAGCCTTTTAAAATATCATAACCGTGGCTAGGGGATGCCTTTATGTCATTCCATTCCTGATCCGTCAATTCTTCTGTCTTGGATAAAACGGCTCTGCTCACCCCCAACTTACCAACATCGTGTAACGCTGAGGCTCGGTGTAATAACTCTGTTTGAGAGTCGCTTAGACCATACAATTCTGCAATCAGTCTCGAGAGTGTCCCTACATTTTCAATATGTTTATCTTTGTCGTCCTGGCGCTTTTCAATTGCCCCTCCTAGTCGCTGTAGTAGTTCAGTCTGAGAAGCCTCCAACTCTATTTTCAGTTGAATATTTTCATAGGCGACTTGCACATTGTGAGCAAAAAGCTCAACTAAATTACGTTTGTTTTCAGTAACATCTGTTGGAATTCCAGAAACAAACAGCAACGAATTGGTACTAAATCGACTGTGGCAATAAGCAATCAAAAAGTTTCCACGATAGACAATAGCCTTACGTGATATTGCTTCTTCAAATGCGCCTTTTAACTCATCATCAATTATTTCTTCAATTTCACTGATGCTTTTACCTATCGCTGAGCTAAACCTACCTTGGCCTGCGACAACTCTCAAGTCAGTACTTTTCTCAACAGGTTTACAGTTAACCATCAAGCTATTGGTGACATACATTGCCTGTTCTTCGCCGCATCCTAAAATAGACGTCAATTGCAACATAACGCCATCTATAAACTGCTCCATCGATGCAACATTGAAAATATCAGCAGAGGCTGAAATGATCTTTTTAAGGCCAACTTCACTGGTTCTCAACGACATAATGTCACGATAAGAACGAAGTCCCGACATTATTACGGTAAACAGCTTTTGCGCAGTAAGCTCTGTTTTGGATTTGTAATCATTAATATCATAATTAACAATAACCTGACGTTCCGGAGCTTGACCAGGTTGTCCGGTTCGAAGGATGATCCTGATACTATCATTTTGTAGTTCGTTTCGGATGTAGTCGGCCACTTTTAGACCTGCATCGTCGGTTTCCATGACGACATCAAGTAAGACAATGGCGATATCTTTTTTCGTTTTTAATAGCTCAATGGCTTCAGAGCCAGAATAGGCACTTAAGAATTCTAAAGACTTTTCTTGAAAGGTAAAATCACTCAGCGCGAGTTTGGTTACGGCATGGACTTCAGGTTCGTCATCTACTATTAATACCTTCCATGTGCCAATCGTTGGTTGATTTACTTCTTCAGCCTGCTCACCTGAAAATAAAAAATCTTCAGCCATACTCTTCGCGCTCCAGTCAATTTTTGAATACTTTATTAAAAGTAATTGTTATTTCAAAGAATAACTATTCCATATGCTACTTAAAGATTAACCTATTAAATCTAAATAGCCAATGGTGATGCGATCATTTTGACCTAGGTCTTTGATCGTCGTGACTTTTGCGAAGCGGTTTTTGGTAAAGATTTTTTGTACAGCAGCGCTTTGATCATAACCGTGTTCTATTGCCAATAATCCACCTGGCCGTAAATATTGAGTCGCGTTTGTTACTATATGCTTGATGTCCGCCAAACCATGCTCTTCTGAAACGAGTGCACTTAAAGGCTCAAAGCGAACATCTCCATTCTTCAGGTGAGCGTCCTCTGGATCTATATAAGGTGGATTACTGACAATGATGTCGAACTGGTCACTTTCTTTGGAAAGGTAGTTATACCAGTCACTTTGCGAGAACTGGCAGTTGTCTATTTTGTTAAGTTCTTGATTAGACTTGGCCAGTGCAACAGCCTCGTCTGAATAATCTAGGCCCAACCAATGAGAGTTGGGTAATTCGCTGGCCAATGCCAATGCAATCGCGCCCGTTCCTGTGCCAAGATCTAGCCCTTTTAAATTAGGATATGAAGGTAATAGCGCGGATTCTGTTAAAACGGTTTCGACCAACGTTTCGGTATCAGGTCTTGGGATTAATGTACTTTCGTTTACATTAAGAGAAAGTGACCAAAAGTCTCTCTTCCCTGTAATGTGTGCCACCGGTCGGCCTTGGCTTCGCTTCTCGACCAACTGCAAAAAAAGCTCAAGGTCCTCTTTATTGATGACTTTATCAGACCATGTAAATAAGTATGTCTTATTACAATTAAGAACATGGCATAAAATGACTTCTGCATCGAGCCTTGCTGTATCTGACAAAGGCCCAATGCGTTGCTCGGCAGTAGATAACGCCTCGCTTATATTCACTCTTCTATTACTCTTCAGACATTGACGCTAATAAGTCTGCCTGATACTCCGTCATTAGTGGCTGCAAAACACAATCCAAATCACCTTCCATAATTTCATTTAGCTTATATAAAGTTAAATTGATTCGGTGTTCTGACATACGGCCTTGAGGGAAGTTATAGGTTCGAACACGTTCTGAACGGTCACCACTTGCAACTAAGTTACGACGCATGTCCGTTTCTTCAGCACTGCGCTTTTCATCTTCGGCCGCTTGGATACGTGCGCTAAGAACTGACATAGCTTTCGCTTTGTTTTTATGTTGAGAACGCTCGTCCTGACATTCAACCACAATACCCGTAGGTAAGTGAGTAATACGTACAGCAGAGTCGGTTTTGTTAACGTGCTGACCACCGGCACCTGATGCACGGTAGGTATCAATTTTTAAGTCCGATGGGTTAATTTCGATCGCTTCCGCCTCTGGGATTTCAGGCATTACAACGACGGTACAAGCAGAAGTATGTACACGACCTTGAGACTCTGTCTCAGGTACGCGCTGGACTCGATGACCGCCCGATTCAAACTTCATCGTTCCGTAAACATCATCACCAGTGAAATGCGCCACAATCTCTTTAAAACCACCGTGTTCGCCTTCATTACTGCTCATGATTTCAACTTTCCAGCGCTTTGATTCGGCATAACGGCTGTACATTCTGAACAAGTCACCCGCAAAAATGGCTGCTTCATCACCACCGGCGCCCGCTCTGATTTCTACAAAACAGTTATTTGAATCGTTCGGATCTTTTGGAAGCATGAGTACTTGGAGTTCGTCTTCTAAACGTTCGATGTCTGCCTTTGCTGTTTTAATTTCTTCATTGGCCATTTCGCGCATTTCTGCGTCATCTTCCTCAAGCATCAATTTCGCTTCTTCGAGATTCTCTTGCGCCGTTTGAAAATCAGTAAACGCTTTTGTTACCGGTTCAAGATCAGAAAACTCTTTTGAAAGCGCTCTAAATCTGTCTTGATCTGAAATAACTTCAGGGTCACTTAACAAAGCTTGAATTTCTTCAAAACGCTCTACAAGCGCTTCTAATTTTCTAAAGATTGATTCTTTCATTGGATCCCCAAAACGGTTTTAAGTATCGCCAACTCATCTTTGTTTTGTTTTTCCGCCGCTTCTTTTAATGCGGACGTCGGTGAATGGATAAGTCGGTTTGTTAATTTGTTGGCTAGCTCAGTAATTACGCTTTCTGCATCATTACCAGCTTGTAATTGGTTCTTTGCACGTGCTAACAATTCATCTTTAATTGCCAGACTTTGTGTGCGGTATTCTTTAATTAAATCGACGGAATCAAGAGCACTTAGCCAGTCCGAAAAGATACTCGCTTTTGAATCTATAATTAACTCTGCTTCAGCCGCCGCTTCTGTTCTTGCTTGCATATTACTGGCAACGATTTCTTGTAAATCATCGACCGTATAAAGGTAAGCGTCTTCTAAGTCAGCCACTTGAGGCTCGATATCTCTTGGCACGGCCAAATCGACCAAAAACATTGGCTTGTGCTTGCGCTGTTTGAAAACATTTTCTATTAAGCCTTTACCAATAATCGGCAAAGTACTTGCCGTTGAACTGATTACTACGTCAGCAGTTAAAATCTCTTCACTAATCTGGCTTAGCGTACAAACACGAGCATCAAACTGCTCTGCAATGGTCTCTGCTCGACTTAATGTTCGGTTTGCAACGACAATATTTGTCGCCCCTTGCTCGAATATGTGCTTTGCTACAAGTTCTATTGTTTCACCTGCTCCAACGAGCAACACCTTCTTACCGTTAAATTCACCAAACACTTGTTTAGCAAGCGTCACAGCGGCATAGGCCACCGACACTGCATTTACTGCTATGTCAGTCTCAGTACGGACTTGTTTGGCAACGGAAAATGATTGTTGGAACATACGTTCAAAATAAGTTTGTACTGTACCAACGGATTTTGCTTGCTGATAGGCTTGTTTTACTTGGCCTAATATCTGAGGTTCGCCCAATACCATTGAGTCTAAACCACTGGCAACTCGCATCAGGTGTTTGGTAGCATCGACATTTTTGTAAATATACGCATGCTCTGATAGCTCTTGGTCTGAGACTTGATGAAACTGGGATAGCCATTGCACCAAACTTTCACTGTTGGCTTGCTCACCAAAACAATATATTTCTGTTCGGTTACAGGTAGAGAGAATTACCGCTTCATCACAGCCAGCGTCATTTTTGATCGTTTTTAATGCTTCAGGTAGTCGCTCTGGCGTAAACGCCAGTCGCTCTCTTAGCTCTACAGATGCAGATTTATGGTTTATACCTAGTGCAAGAACGGTCATATTTAGCTTAAAATGGTCTCAGAATTGAAAAAGCATGCAATTCTACGAAAAACCCAGACTTTTTGAAAGTCTATTCAATCGAATATTGTATTCAGATAAACTGATAATATAATTTAAAATCCACGAACCGGTTCTATTTTCCGGCAGATTTCCGCCGTTTATATCGGTTTGATAAGGGATTAAAGATGACTTGGCTAAAAATATCACTGTTTTTGATTGTGCTCGTTTTAAGTGGTTGTTCTTCATTTGATAATCAATACACTCAAAAACCTGCGAATTACTCGGCCCCCAAAACGATTAACGATATTAAGTATTGGACTGCCAGTGGTAAAATCTTATTGTCTGAAAACGGAAAAAAACAAGCAGGCAACTTTTTCTGGCAACAAGCGGATGACAATTTCCAATTCGTCGTTTCTACCATTCTTGGAATCGATGTTTTTTCTATCAAAGTCTTCAATGAACAAACAACAATTTATATAAACGGTGAGCAATATACGGGCGAGGAGCCGCAATCTTTGCTCTTCAGCCTAACCGGACAAACCATTCCTTTAGGGTATATTGCCGATTGGATGCTAGGTAAAGTGAATGCCAGTCAGGTAAGTGCGTTGAAGAAAGATGAAAACGGTTTAGTTCAGCACTTTATTTTTGATGGTGAGAATTCAAACTTGAGCAAAACTTGGAGTGTTCAATATGTGAGTCGCATAAACGCGAACTCTTTTTTATTGCCACAGAATATCGTCATTAACTCCACAACTAATAGAATTAAAATGAAAATCAATGACTGGAAAATCGATTAAATGAACCACGCTACTTTATCTAGTTCTAACAACCCTAATTCCAATTTAAATTACTTTTCATCTATACCTAGGCCTTCAAAGTCAGACGGTGTCATTCAACTTCCATTAACGGTTCCCTCCCCAGCTAAATTAAATTTGTTTTTACATATAAATGGCCGACTCCCAAATGGTTACCACGAGCTTCAAAGTCTTTTTCACTTTCTGGATTTTGGTGATGAAATGAAGTTTGAAGCTTCGAGCGCCAATAAACACTCGTTTGGTTGTTCAAACCCAGAACTTGAAACAGAAGATAATCTCGTGACCAAAGCCCGAGATGCGATTATTTTAGAAGCCCAAAACCAGAATAGAACAGAGCATATTTTTCCAACTCACATATACTTAGAAAAGCGCCTGCCTATGGGCGGCGGTGTCGGTGGTGGCTCATCAAATGCAGCCACAACGCTTCTTGCACTCAATGAAATATGGCAACTCCATTTTAATTTAAATGAGCTTGAAGCCATAGGCTTAAAAATAGGCGCAGATGTACCGATTTTTGTACGTGGCATAACATCAATTGCCGACGGCGTCGGTGAAAAACTCAGTGATTATCCAATCGATGAAAGGTGGTACTTAGTCTTAACTCCTGCTGCGCATGTCAATACTGGGCAGTTGTTTAATTCTCCGGATTTACCACGTGATACAAGTAAGATTCCCCTTGCTGAAATTAATTACCAAGCCATTGATGAACAATTTAAAAATGATTTTCAAAACTTAGTCGTTAAAGGCTACCCAAACGTTGCCAAAGCACTAAACTGGTTGTTAGAATATGGCCCGGCCAGAATGACTGGCACTGGCGCTTGTGTCTTTGCTGAATTTTGTTCGCAAAGCGAAGCAAATGAGATATTTCGTCGGCTGCCTGTCGAACTGACTGGATTTGTTGCTAAGGGTTGTAACATTTCACCAACGCACCAAACGTTGTTTGGCCAATAAACATTAGAGAATTGGTCCATTTGTGACTACTCTCAACTATAAACTAAAAGCATATAGCTATAGGATATCTCCGTGCCTGATATAAAGCTCTTCGCTGGAAACGCTACGCCAGAACTTGCCGAAATCATCAGTAACCGTCTTGACATCGACCTTGGAAGTGCCACTGTTGGCCGTTTCAGCGACGGTGAGATTAGCGTTCAAATCAATGATAATGTTCGCGGCTCCGATGTATTTATCATTCAATCTACTTGTGCCCCTTGTAACGATAACTTAATGGAACTCATCGTCATGGTTGACGCTCTGCGCAGAGCATCAGCTGGCCGAATTACTGCAGTTATCCCTTACTTTGGCTACGCTCGACAAGACCGTCGTGTTCGCTCTGCTCGTGTACCAATTACTGCTAAAGTTGTTGCTGACTTTTTGTCTAGCGTTGGTGTTGACCGTGTATTAACCGTCGACCTACATGCAGAACAAATTCAGGGTTTCTTCGACGTACCGGTAGATAACGTATTTGGCAGCCCTATTCTGGTTGATGATTTACGTAAAAAAGGGTTCGATGTTGCTGACGATGTTGTCGTTGTATCACCTGATATTGGTGGTGTAGTGCGAGCACGTGCAATTGCGAAATTACTCGACGACAAAGACTTAGCGATTATCGACAAACGTCGTCCTCAAGCCAATGTTGCTCAAGTCATGCACATCATTGGTGACGTTGAAGGTCGCGACTGTATTATGGTCGACGACATGATCGATACCGGTGGCACCCTTTGTAAAGCGGCAGAAGCGTTAAAGGCACACGGTGCGAAACGCGTATTTGCCTATGCCACCCACCCTGTTTTTTCTGGTAATGCAGTAGAGAACCTACAAAACTCTGTTATTGACGAAGTCATCGTCACCGACTCTATTCCTCTTGCTGAGGACATTGCCGCACTGCCTAATGTGCGTCAGCTCACATTAGGTAATATGCTTGCTGAGGCAATACGCCGCTTGAGCAATGAAGAGTCAATCTCTGCAATGTTTGACCACTAATTACACAGTAGATATCCTAAGAAAAAGCGGCTTGATAGCCGCTTTTTCTTAGCTTTAAATTAGGGTTCAAATTCAGAGTTGTACATTCACTCTGATGTTTACTTTTTCTGTTTCTTAAGATTTAGGCAAGCACTGGTAATGTTAGCTTGAGTTAGATTATTAATTGGTGAAAAGCCCAGCGTCTTAGCTGACTCCAAATCGCTTTCAGCAATAGAAAAGACATTCACGGTACCTTCATCGTTGCCACACACTTGTGGGTAAACCATGCCATCTTTATGGCGTTCTGCACAAAAGACTTCAATGCCTGCAATATTTAACGTTTTTTCCATTTTATCTAACGCAATACCGTCACCAAAGCATTGCTTTTTCATTGCATCTTTAAATACAACAACTTTGTTAACGACACTCATATTTCGATCATCAAGAATCACGATGTTTTCATCTTCGATTTCTTCTTGTGAGCTGACACATCCCGCCAAAGACAAACTTGAAAATAAGGCCAGAACCAATGCCGATAAAGGTGAAGTAATAATATTTTTGTTTTGCATAGCGTTCTCAACTTTTAAGATTGGTTGTCCGATTCGTTTGACACTTTTTCGCTTGAATAAAACGGTCGTTCTGATTTACTCATTCTTACAAACCGAGTATTGATTAAATCCAGTATAGAAACTAAATAGGCAAATACACTGTAAGATAAAAAAACAACAATTGTTATTGAGTCATGTGCTTGGCCGAGTAGATAAGTCACAACAAGTAACACGTTTACAATAATACCGGAATACAGAATACCCTTGATACCATCGCGTACTTGCTCCAATTTTAAAGACGCCATCGCTGCATTAATACCCAAAACCATCCACCATAAAGTGGGTATGGAGAGTTTGTGATTAGCGACAACATCCCAAATACTTATCACTAGAATGATAAGAAGTGGCAACACACCAACTAATCTTATTAAACGGTTCATAAAATAATACCTACATTTTTATTATTGTTTATTAGAGGTTATAAAAAGATATTAATAAGGTTCTTGCCCGTACACAAGGTGTCTTTCAAAATGTCTCTGTTCAAGAAACAACCCAACTTACCATCGATTTCAAAATAAACAGTTGAGGGAACAACCACTTTCCTTTAAAATACGCCGCCCCCAAGATTTGGGGTATGAGTTTTCTCTTGGTCGCGGGAGAAAACAATCTTTTTATTTATGTATTTTGGAGAATTCCATGTCTGAAGCTATTTACACTTTAGAAGCTACAGTTCGCAATGAAAAAGGTACTGGTGCGAGCCGCCGCCTTCGTCACGCTAACCAAGTTCCTGCTATCGTTTACGGTGCAGAAAAAGAAACTCAACAAATCGCTCTTGCGCACAACAAAGTTTGGCAAGCTCAAGAACACGAAGGTTTCTACTCTCACATCCTAACTCTAGTTATCGATGGCACTAAAGAAGAAGTAATCTTAAAAGACGTACAACGTCACCCTTATAAAGCACAAATCATGCACTTGGACTTCCAACGTGTTGAAGCTGGTCACAAGTTACACACTAACGTACCAGTTCACTTCATCGGTGAAGATGTTGCTACTAAGAGCGGCGCGATTGTTAACCACACTATGACTGAACTTGAAATTACGTGTCTTCCTAAAGACCTACCTGAGTTCATCGAAGTTGACGTTGCTGGCTTAGAAGTTGGTCAAACGTTACACATCAGTGACTTAACACTTCCTGCAGGTGTTGAATCAGTTGAACTAGCTAAAGGTGAAGATCACGACCAAGCTGTTGTTAGCTTGAGCGCACCAAAAGCAAAAGCAGCTGATGAAGAAGAAGCTTCTGAAGAAGCAGATTCTGAATAATCTGCGTTGAATAGATGTACACTAAGTGAGTACTGATATTCAACTAATCGTGGGCCTGGCAAATCCGGGCCCCGAATACAAATATACCCGCCACAATGCTGGCGCTTGGTTCATCGAAGAACTTTGCCGCAGCAACAATGTTACTCTCAAAAACGACAGCAAATATTTTGGTTATACAGGCAAAGTCATTTTGCATGGCCAAGAAGTTAAATTACTTACTCCTACCACCTTTATGAACTTAAGTGGTAAAGCTGTCTCTGCCTTGGCAAACTTTTATAAAATTAAACCAGAGCAAATACTCGTTGCACATGACGAAATGGACCTCCCTCCTGGCGTTGCTAAAATTAAAAAAGGCGGCGGCCATGGTGGTCATAATGGTTTAAAAGACATCATTGCAAAAATGGCGAATAACAAAGAATTTTATCGATTGCGAGTTGGCATTGGTCATCCTGGCAGTCGCGAAAAAGTAACAGGTTGGGTATTAGGTAAAGCGCCAAGTGCAGATCAAGAAAAGATTGATGCCGCTGTTGATGAAGCGGTTCGCAGTCTCGACATTTGGTTTAAACAAGATTTGAAAAAAGCGCAGAGTCGTCTGCATTCATTCAAAGCTGAATAATACTTTTATACAGATAAAAGCAACTATTAAGGAACCATCATGGGTTTTAAATGTGGCATCGTAGGTTTGCCAAACGTTGGTAAATCAACTCTATTTAATGCATTAACTAAAGCTGGTATCGAAGCAGCAAACTTTCCGTTTTGTACCATCGAGCCAAACACAGGTGTGGTTCCTGTTCCAGATTTACGCCTTAACAAACTTGCAGAGATTGTAAACCCTCAGCGTGTCATTCCAACCACTATGGAATTTGTTGATATTGCAGGTTTGGTTAAAGGTGCGTCTAAAGGTGAAGGTCTTGGTAACCAATTCCTTTCAAATATTCGCGAAACCGACGCAATTGGTCACGTTGTGCGTTGTTTTGACGATCCAAACATTGTCCATGTTGCTGGCCAAGTAAATCCTCAAGAAGATATCGATGTAATCAATACTGAACTTGCGTTATCTGATATGGAAGCAATCGACCGCGCTTTACAACGCAATGCCAAAAAAGCAAAAGGCGGCGACAAAGACGCTAAGTTCGAAAATACCGTTTTAGAAAAGCTAAAACCGGTTGTTGACGAAGGTGGGATGGCTCGCTCAGTCGAACTAACAAAAGAAGAGCTAGCGGCAATTAACTACTTAAACCTTCTTACAATGAAGCCAACTATGTATATTGCTAACGTGGCGGAAGACGGTTTTGAAGACAATCCATTCTTAGATCAAGTAAAAGAAATTGCAAAAGGCGAAAACGCAGTGGTTGTTGCAGTATGTGCCGCGATTGAATCGGAACTTTCTGAATTAGAAGACGACGAATTAGCAGAGTTTATGGAAGACTTAGGTATCGACGAGCCAGGTCTTAACCGTGTTATCCGCGCTGGTTATGAATTACTTAATTTACAAACCTATTTCACCGCTGGTGTGAAAGAAGTTCGCGCTTGGACTTTCCCTGAAGGAAGCACAGCTCCACAAGCGGCTGGTAAGATCCACACGGACTTTGAAAAAGGCTTTATTAGAGCCGAAATCGTTGGCTACGACGATTATGTTGACAATAATGGTGAGTCTGGTGCCAAAGATGCGGGTAAATGGCGTCTAGAAGGTAAAGATTATATTGTTAAAGACGGTGATGTAATCCACTTCCGATTCAACGTTTAAAAAACATTCACCTGTTTTGTATAATTAGGCCTCTTTTAAGAGGCCTTTTTTCTATCCGATTAATATTTTCTGTTTTTTTATGTTTGTTTTCATTCAACTACCACTGCTCCCTCATTCAATTTAAAGCCCTTCTAACGTCAACTTCTGAAAGAAACACTTAACTTGATCGATAATTAATCACTCAATTCTGGTTTTATATAAATAATCCAAATTTTAGAAAGGTATATTTGTACTTTGGTCACAAATTTTTGTTCAAAATTAGGAATTACGATTCATTTTTCTTTCAAGAATTTGGTTCTTTTTATCAAAGATAACTACTAAAAACAGCCATATTTATTCAAATTTTGCACAAACTGTCCATTTTAAAACCAAACAAACAAAATCATCACAATTTATTTAAAAAAGCTGTTGACGAGTGAGGGTCGCATCAGCATAATACGCCACATCGCTTGAGGCGGTAATCGAAACAAAGGATGGCTACGTAGCTCAGCTGGTTAGAGCACATCACTCATAATGATGGGGTCCCCTGTTCAAATCAGGGCGTAGCCACCAATTCGATACCACTACCAAACTCAAGTTAAAAGATTTTGCGGGAGTGGCGGAATTGGTAGACGCGCTGGATTTAGGTTCCAGTATCTTCGGGTGTGAG